>JAJFTP010000071.1 GCA_021372895.1 Synergistaceae bacterium | reverse complement strand
CCGCAGTCTTCCCTTCACCTATGAGTTGTCCTTGTTATTTGGACAGTCCGGGATCAGACCGTCCGGTAATTTTATTTACAGAGCATTTCACATTTACAATACAAACATCAGAATCATTTCAAGACTTCATGCGACAAGCTTTTATGCCGACCAATGATCACACTTGCACGAAATAAGTTTCCTTCTAAAATTTCCGTGCTTATTTTCCGCCTTTTTATCTGGACACAGCGGGCTTTTTAGTAAACAATAGAATAAAATTGATATGACACATTCGAGAGGGGCTGCCTTATATGGATCTAAAAGATATATTTGGTCGTATATCCGGAATGCCCGGACATGATTGGACACCCGGTTCCGGAGACAATGAGGAGGGCTGGCAGGATGAGCACCCCATGCGTCCAAAGTTCAAAATGCCTAAGCTGCCAAAATTCTGGCTGATATTAGGCGGGATTTTTATACTTTTTACTGTTATCCTGCCTGGAGTTGCCGGGTTTTTGACAAATCTATACTGGTTTGGATCACACGGTTATCAGGCCGTCTTCTGGCGCAGGTTTTCAGCACAGTGGGAGCTCTTCTTTGTCGCACTGATACCCGCGTTTTTTATTTACTGGTCCAACTGGCGTTTCGCATGGAACAGCGGCGTCCGTTTGCTGCAGAGCTCCGATGCAGACGGAGTAAGGATCCCGTCAGCCAAGTGGCTGCTGGTTATATTCGCTCTGATTTTCGCCGTGGTGAACGCGATCGGCGCAATGGGCTACTGGGGGACTTTCCTGAAGTTTTTATATCCGACACCGTTCGGAGAAGTCGACCCTCTCTTTGGCCGTGACATAGGCTTTTATATTTTCACTCTGCCGTTTTTCAAGTTTCTTCAGGGATGGCTGCAGGGGGTGCTTGTCGTCTCGCTTATAGGTTCTTTGGTCGCATATTTCCTGACACAGTCGGTATCTTTCACCGGCGGTCATCTTGACACGGCTCCGAAGGCCCGGCTCCATCTCTCTCTTCTTGGCGCTCTTATTTTAGTCGTCTGGGGCGCAGGTTACTGGCTCGAACGCTATGAACTGTTGTTTTCCCCGACCGGGGTAGTCTATGGCGCCGGCTATACCGACATCCATATTGTGCTGCCGGCCCTTACCATACTGATGATTGCAGCATTCACTGCCGCAGCGCTTCTGCTTGTCAATTTCTTCAAACCTATGTGGAAAATGTCAGCTATATTTATAGGTGCGCTTCTTATCCTTGGCTGGGTAGCTCATTCTTTTGTCCCCGGGCTCGTTCAGCAGTATCGTGTCAAACCCAACGAATATGAGATGGAGAAGCCTTATCTTGCCTATCATCTCGACTATACGCGCCGCGCATTTGGACTTAACAATATACGCACTCTTTCAGTAACCCCTGAGACAGAGGTAACAGTAGATGAGCTTAAGGCTGACCTGGAGACAGTCCAGAACATTCGTCTCTGGGACTATTCCCCGCTGCTGCGCACTTACAAGCAGCTTCAGGCCATAAGGACATACTACAATTTTACTGATGTCTATATCGACCGCTACGACATAAATGGAAGGAACAGACAGGTTATGCTCTCTGTCAGGGAGCTCGATCTGTCTCAGCTGCAAAACCCGACATGGGTCAATACACACCTCGAGTTCACCCACGGCTACGGCGTAGTTATGAATCCGGTCAACGAAATTGCGCCAGGAGGCCTCCCCGTGTTCTTTATGAAGGATCTGCCTTCGCGTTCCACGGTCGACATCCCGCTGGATCGTCCGGAGATATACTATGGGTCAAAGGGCGACTGGTATGTGCTTGTCAATACGGATGTCAAGGAATTTGACTATCCTCTTGGGGACTCAAATGCAAGGACAACTTATCAGGGCAAGGGCGGGGTGAAGATAGGGTCGTTCTGGCGCAGGCTGCTTTTCGCGCTGCGGTTTCATGATACTGAAATTCTTTTTACCGGTTCATTGAAACCTGAAAGCAGGGTCCTCTTTTATAGGAATGTCCGCGAGGCCCTCGCTGAGGTCGCTCCTTTCCTGATATACGACGGGGACACTTATCCAGTGATCTACAACGGGCGTATCCAGTGGATCCAGGATTGCTTCACATGGTCACAAAGGTATCCCTATTCAAAACCTGTTATGACAACCGACAAGACCCTTTCTCACTTCAACGGTGTCAACTACCTGCGCAACAGCGTAAAAGCCACTGTGGATGCTTACGATGGCAAGATGTCCTTCTATATCGTCGACAACAATGATCCGCTCGCGAAGACATGGCAGAAGATTTTCCCCAGCCTCTTCAAAGCCGCGGGAGAGTTGCCTCCTGATCTCTGGAAGCACATGCGCTACCCTGAGGACTTCTTTGAAGTACAGGCGGATGTCTATCGCACGTTTCACATGACGGACACAAACACTTACTACAACCGTGAGGATGTGTGGGCTGTAACTACGACAGGACAAGAGAGCAATATACGGCCGAATTATGTCACCATGAAACTGTGGGGGGAAAGCTCTCCTGAATTTGCCATAATCATGCCTTATATGCCGCTTGGGAGAGACAACCTGATCGGATGGATGGCCGGACGCTGCGATCCCCAAAACTACGGAGAGCTGCTCGTCTACAAATTCCCAAAACAGAAGCTGATATACGGTCCTGTTCAGATAGAGGCGCTCATAGACCAGAATCCTGAGATATCGGCACAGATATCTCTGTGGAGCCAACGCGGGTCGGATGTCATACGCGGGGACCTGCTTGTCATCCCTGTCGGCAAATCACTGCTATACGTGCAGCCTCTCTATCTGAAAGCGGATAAGGGCGAACTGCCGGAGCTGAAGCGTGTGATCGTTTCCACAGGAGGCCGTGTCACATGGGCGGAGTCCTTTGGAGAAGCGCTTGAAAAGCTTATGGGGCAGAAGATACTTCCAGGAGACGGGACTAAGTCCGCAGCGACCGACAATAAGGCAGGAAGCGCAAAAGCAGTATCTCAATCTCAGGACGTCCCAGGCGGGACAGATGCAGTCACTCTTGTAAAGCATGCACAAGAACTGTACAATTCCGCGCAGAAGGCGCAGCGTGAGGGTGACTGGGCTCGTTATGGCTCGGACATAAAGAAGTTGGGTGAAGTAATCGCCGAACTGGAAAAGAGGATCAAATAACAATGTTTACAATTCTTTTCGGCACATTCGCTGTAATTATGTTTATTTTGATGTGTTTTGGATTCTATATTTTCGCTGCGTTTGTCTTTTCACGGCTTGGGGAAAAGTTCCGCATCGGGTCTTTCTTCGGTTTCCTGATCCCGATTTACAACGTGATGCTTCTGTGTGACTGCGCAAAGATCTCGCGTTGGATCACATTGGGGATAGTGGCTCCGGGCATTGTGACGCTGGGGATGAATGTAGTAAGCTTCTATCTCTTCGCGCCCGTTTTTGAACCGGCCACAGCGCTGATAAGCTTTGCGGCAAACGTCTATCTGTGGGGCAGCATAGCACAAAGACTGGGCAAAAATTTCTGGCTTTGGGGGATACTGACACCCGTGCTGGTTGGGTTGCCGGTGCTTATTATGGCTTTTGACGGATCCATGCCGGTAGACAGAGACGAGAGGGGTCCCAGGGAGAACGTAAGCGACAAAACAAGATACATAGACATCTAAAACGCTAAACGGATATAAGCAAAAGATGGTCAATGTATTACATTAATGGAATAGGTGTTATTTCTATGAGTAAAAAAATTAAATACAGCAGGATAATATTTTCAATAACGCTGCTGCTGGCGATATCCTTAGAGGCTTCGGCAATCTCGGCCGCAGAGAGGACAGTTCCCGGCGCGAACGAGGACAGCGTAACAGCGGCAGCCGGATCTGTATCTTCAGATGTTATTTCTGGAGATACAGGTTTGCATATCGCCAAACCGGAGATTCAGGCAATAGAACTGCCTGTAATTTATAAAAAATCACTGGAAATCCTGTATAAGGACAGACACAAAGAGAAGGAGACACTTGCTTCATCGCTAAAAAGTCTTTTATCAGAGGATATGGAACAAGAGGCAGCAAAGACTCTCGGCGCAGCTTTCGGGCGTAGGCAAAAAAGCTCCGCTGCATATCTTGGATACTACTGCGCCGGCATTCTGGCATATATTGGCAAAGACGTTGAGGACCAGGCACGGTTTCTCAGTGGTTTTGTAAGTGGATACGGCGGCGGGACGGGGGTACTGATGTTTACAAAAGAGGGCATTCAGTCATTCCGTGTCAGCGGCAAACGACGCGGTCCCATGTGGAGGACAGTCAAAGATCCCTATGTGCCTGGTGATAAACTCAGCAGGATATATCAGGGAAAGTCGGCCGTCTTTATCCCATTCTCTACCGGAGAAATATTCACTGTGGATCTGTACGGTAAACCAGGCGGCACTGTTAAAATGTGGAAGATACTTCCAAACGGTATAAATACAAAAAGCTGGCCTGGAGGACAATGGGAAAGAGAGGTAACAGTGAGGGGGGGATAAGCTTTACAGGTAAAGTGAGATCGAAACTTAAGCACCGGGTGTATCACACCGGACTGTGTCAATCAAATAGCATCAGGCAGTTTTTTCATTTTTTTGATTTTTGATTGGGGGAGAATATCATGAAAAAATCAGTTATTGCAGCAGTACTAATGGCAATTGTCCTTGCTTTGTCAGCTCCTGCCTTTGCCGCAGCCGACTGGGATACATTTGTAGCGGATATGCAGAGGAGAAGCAATATAAAGGAGATGGGCCCCTCGGTACTGAGAGATATACGCGCAATAGAACCAAGCGGCACAGAATATGAATTGTGGTCGAAGCTTTGGAGCGGCGAGCCAAAGATGAGGGCTGCAGCCGGCCTCGCTATTATTGACAGGATATTTCCTAACGGTGATCCCGCAAGGTGGGAAGAGGTCAGGGGATTTCTTTCGAAACACAGCCTACAACCGCGTCAGCTTGCGGCTATGGACGGGCTGTTCGTAACTATTGCAGCTTTAAAGGAACTACCTGACGGAGTTTGGGCGTCGGCATACCTGCTAGACAGCTTCGGCAAATCAGCGATGGGCAGGGTGAAATTTATAGACGAGATCCCAGCGGACCTACGGCCTGTAATTGATGAGGTCTTGTCGAAGACAGGTCTCCCCGGCGACTGGACAAGCAAAAAAATCCGCGGCAAGATGCCGATGCTTCCTGTCTACAGGGGCTATATCAGAAGCGACGCGGCGGATTTCCTTAATATGGAGTACCTCGACGGGTACGGCTCAATTTCAGGCAACGGGCCCTATGTATGGGACAGGGACAGAGGATA
>JAJFTP010000070.1 GCA_021372895.1 Synergistaceae bacterium | reverse complement strand
GAAGCAGTCAACAGATTCAGGCCTGTTGCGATATTAAGGCTTTCCTGCATCCATGGAGCAAGCACCATCATGCCGAGAAAACCCAGGACTATCGACGGTAGAAAACCCAGCAGTTCAAGCATCACTTTGAGGAAACTCCTTATGCTTTTCGGCGCGATTTCAGCAGTGAATACCGCAAGCGCAACTGCGACGGGCAGGCTAATCGCGCTCGCCAAAAGAGTGGCGGCGAGAGTGCCGGCAATAAGAGGGAACATCCCAAACACAGGGGGGGTCTCTACCGGATACCAGTCAAAACCGAACAATATCTCGATCAGTGAGACATCTTTCAGTACGGGCAGACCATTTATAATCAGAAATCCGAGAATAAATACCATGAGCAGGATACCGATAGTCGAGACACAGAAAACCAGCCGGGACGCGATCTTGTCGCCTATGCCTCCGAACCCGGTGTCAATGCTTTTCTGAAGAGGGTTTTTTTTCTTCATATCGTCTATCGTCCTCCATGCGGTTATGCGCATATAGCGCATTTCCTGTGTGCCTTTAAATAAAACGAAGAGGCCGGCTCAGCCGGCTTGTTTTCTGACATGACATTGTTGGGCGCGCGGGGCCATTGCTATTACCCACGCGCCCAACAGAGTTTTATGTCTATTTTTTTATGTCCTGAAGTGATACGAACCCTTTGCTGTTGACTATCCTCTGTCCGGCTTCGCTCTGCATGAATGTTATGAAATCAAGGACTTCGCCCTCAGGCCAGCCGTTAGTGAACATAAACAGATAGCGTGAAAGCGGGTACTTGCCGCTGCGCGCTCCGGCAGCCGAGCTGTGTATCCCGTCAACAGAGAGAGCCTTGACAGATTTACTCACATAGCCCATGCCATCATATCCTATCGCGTTCTTGTTCTGCGAGATGACCGTCATCATTGCTCCGCTCGAAGATGCCACCTGAGCCTTAGGCGTAACGCGCTCCTTGCTGCCGATGTCCATGATCATCTCCTGCCATGTTCCGTACGTACCGGAGCTCGTGTCGCGTCCGACTACCACTATGGGAGCATCTGCTCCTCCGACCTGTTTCCAGTTTGTGACCTTGCCGGAATAGATGTCCTTAAGCTGTGCTCTTGTAAGTGAATTAACGGGATTCGAAGGATGCACTATAGGGACCAGGCAGTCCAGCGCGACCGCAAACGGGACAGGATAGATCTTATTGTCCATGCACGCCTTTATTTCCGAATCTTTGATGAAGCGCGAGGCCATCGCTATCTGCGTCTTCCCACCTGCAAGCGACTTGAACCCGTTACCTGTTCCGGTGCCTGAGACAGAGAACTTTGCACCGGGGTTCTGCTTCATAAACTGCTCTGCCGCTGCCTGTCCGAAGGGCAGCACCGTTGTTGAACCGTCCATAACTATCTGCCCTGCAAACGCTGCGGATGCAAATATCATAACCGCTAAACCTGCCATTACAGCAATAACTTTTTTCATCTTATCTCCTCCTGTTTTCTGTGTTATACGAAGTATAGAGGGTAAAAGTTAACAGCGTGTGTAGTAATTGTAACAGATATGTAACGGTAAATGAAAGCAAAGAATATGACCGGAATATTATATGCCGGCGCCCTGTGCCATGCTATGGCAGGAGCATTCAATCATGATTTTCTTGGAAGCGATACCGCCTCCATTACTCCGCCGGCAACAGATAAGGCTTTGTCAGATATTGTAAAGCAGAATGTGCGGTCGCCGCGCGGGTCTATATCGCCTATTTTCATGCCTTTTCTTAGTGCGACTGATTTGTGTATCAGTCCGCGCAGAACTCCGCTTATCCGGGCTGTGACAGGCATACCTGAGACCTCGGCGATATAATCGCCTTTTTGGACAAGATCCCCTATCTCTTTTAACGGTTTGAGCGCTCCGTCGGCAGGAGAGCGAAGAAGGCGCTCAATTCCGCTGCCCATCACCACATCCGGAATACCGGTGTCAGGCACAGCCGAACCATTTTTTATCAGGCGTCCCAACGAGTGCCCCCGCTTAGTCTCGACTACAAAATGCACATCATCGGGAGCCGTGAAGCCGGGGCCTATTCCTACGACAAGAGAAGCCATGTCCCTGCCGGTGCCTGTATTACGCTTCGCCATTATCGCATCTACAAGTATATCCGGTTTTAATATATCTATACTTCTTCCGTCAGGGTCTACAAAAACATTGACTATATCAGGGTCAATATCTTCTATCGATCGCCTTTTTACCGCTCTCATCCCTTCAACAGAGAACCCTCCGTCGAACACTGCCTGGGCCACGGATACCATGCGCCTCACTACAAGCGGCCTTTCGCATTCAAGTACTGCAACTGTGAAACCTGCCCTGTAAAGCCTGTATATTATTCCCGTGGCAAGGTCTCCGCCGCCGCGCACAATTGCAAGCCCTCGTGCACTTCCCATCTTTTACCTCCTGAACCTGACTATTGTGACACCGTAACCGCCCTCGCCAGGACCTCCAAGATTATGTTCAATAACGTATGGTATACGTTTGCAGAGAGCCTGGACCTCACGGCGAAGTATGCCTTCGCCTCGCCCGTGTATAACAGTGACGGTATCGTAACCGGCGCGGTATGCCTGGTCAAGGTACTGCTCGACCATCGGAAGGGCTTCATCTATCGTCATACCGCGCACCATGATCGAGCTTGGGACTCCGACAGGGCGCGAAACTTTTATCTGAACAGGCGCAGCGGCGGCTGGAATTGCACTTTGTGCGACACGCGCAAGCTTTGCAAGCGGGACTTCAACTTCCGCCGCACCGGCCTGCACAAGCACTTTTTTGCCCCTTAGCTCAAGCACATAGGCTATCCCCTTCGTCCCTATTATCTGGACCGCATCCCCAGCTTTAAGCACATCCGCAGACACGGCTACGGACTGCCTGGCAATCTTTTTATCCTCACGCCTTAACGCGGATTTTTCTATGATGGCAAAGTGGCTGCGTTTTTTCTCCAGCTCACGTCTGGCAGATGATTCCGCCTCTGCTGTCTCCATGTTTTTTATGAGGGCTCGCGCCGAATTTTCCGCATTACGCACTATGCTGAGTGCTTTTTTATCGGCGCCCGCTATAAGCTCTTCACGTTTTTCTTCTATTGCCTTTATCCGTGATTCGTAGTCTGCCTTGAGAGCTTCCAATTTTTTGCGTGAGGCCTCTACCTCCCTGTTTTCCCTTTCAAGCGCGGCACGTTTTTCATGAAGCTCTCCTATAAGGTCTTCCATAGATACTTCACTTCCGCTCATCGCCGACTGCGCCCTCCTGATTATGGCCTCCGGCATCCCAAGCTTGCCTGCAATGAGAAGCGCATTGCTGCGCCCCGGAATGCCTATCAAAATGCGATAGGTGGGAGAGAGGGTCGCAGTATCGAATTCAACGCTTGCAGTCTCGATGGAATCAGTCGCAAGCGCAAATCGTTTTATCGGGTTGTGGTGGGTAGTGGCGAGCACAAGCACTCTTTTTTCGCGCAGCCAGTCCAGAAGCGCGATGCCAAGCGCAGCGCCCTCATCCGGGTCTGTTCCGGCCCCAAGCTCGTCAAGCAGGACTACCGAGCGGTCAGTGACCATGCCAAGTATCTCCGCTATGTGCGTTATATGCGCGCTGAACGTCGACAGGCTCTGCTCTATGCTCTGTTCGTCACCTATATCGACAAAGAGTTCTCCTATGTCGCCAAGCTGAGACCCCTCAGAAGCCGGTATCGGAAACCCCATCCAGCCCAGAATAATACAGACTCCGACAGTTTTCAGCGCCACTGTCTTACCTCCGGTGTTGGGGCCTGTTATCACAAGTATTTTGAATTTATCACCACAGCTTATATCGATAGGCACAGCCCGCTCAAAGAGCAGCGGATGCCTTGCGCCGCAGAAATTAAAACTTTTGCGCGGCAAAATCTCAGGCATGTTCCACCTGTCAATGCGTTTTTTCTCGGACAGGGCATAGAAGAGGTCAATAGTACCCAGCACTGCCTCGGCATCCAAAATGCCCTTTCTTTTTGCAAGCATCTTAGCGGTCAGGCTTCTCAGTATCCGCTGTTCTTCGTGCATCTCCGCGCTGTGGTTAGAGCTGTATTCGTTGTTGAGTATGATAAGTGAGTGCGGCTCCATGTAGACGCTGCTGCCGGAACCGGAACGGTCGACTACGATCCCGGGGAACGTACTGAGCGCATCCTGCCTGACAACGAACGCGTGCCTTCCGTTGCGCAGAGCAAGCACGCGTTCCTGAAGCATCCCTGAGATGGCCGGATCATTGAGCATGGCGTGCCCCTTGCGGCGGATCGTCTCCCGAAGCGTGCGCATTGCCGCACGGACATCGCGTAATTTCTCCGACGCAGAGTCGTAGAGACGCCCGTCATCATCCAGGACAGACAGGGCCCCTATTTCTTCTGTGAAATCGCGCAGATCGCGCACCAGCATTGAAAAGGACGGAAAGGATCCCTTTTCCGAGTTTAATGTTTCCCTGAGCTGCATTGACAAGGCCAGCACTATGCGTATTTTAAGAAGCTCTTCGCCGGTAAGGAACCCTGCCTCGGCAGCTTCCTCCAGAAGCTCCCCCACTGGCGCTATCCTATTATTCCAGGGAAGCTCGCCCTTTGAAGCCCTGTATCCCTCAACCGAGTTAAAAAGCTCCTGTCTCCTGCGAAGGCCGTCCATATCCTGTGCCGGCACTATCCGGCAAGCAGCGGCCACACCGAGTTCGCTTCTGCAGTGTTTAGTGATAAGCTCTATGATTTTTTGTATCTCAAGGCTATGGTAAGCCGTATGCTCTGCAAACATTGAGGTCAGACCCTATCTCCGATGTGCCGCATAATGTGTGTTCTGCCGCTGCCGGGGACATACCCCTCAGGGCCGCCGCTGCCGGTGCGGTACGGCCGCAGTATCTGTTCGAGCGTGCCGCTCGGAAGCTCCGCAGCATGCGGCAGGAGTTTGAAGTCCACGAGTATCTGCCGAACCTCTGTCCAATGCCGCCCGGCATAGCGAAGCGTGTCGCTTTCGGTCATCCATGTAGGATTGACTACCGGAGCCATCAGCAGGCCGCCGATAAGCACGACATAGATGAAGATGACTGTTTTGAGCAGGCCCGAGAATACCCCCAGCAGCCTGTCGATGCCGTTTAAGCTGACTGCGGACAGCAGGCCTCTTATGGCCCGGCGGAGGACTGCAACAGCAATGGTTATCGAGATCCACACCAAAACCATGGCAAGGAGCTGGGCCGCATAAATGTTTATTCCAGCAGCCCCGGCAATTATTGAACCAAGGACCCCTGAAAACTTGAACGAGACATAAATAGCCCCGATAAAACCGGCAAGGTTGAGCATTTCCCCGACAAAACCACGAAAACATCCCCGGATGACAAAATAACATCCGAGGAAAATGAAAAATATATCGATCACGTGCCACCCGACAATACTCAATCAATATCCCCTGTATGCAAAGTTTTTTGGGTAAGCATCTCCAAACGGCAACATACCTCGTCCATCTGATTCGACAGGGACATCAGCGCAAGAAAAAGTCGGTCCTCCTGGCTCAGGTTCAGCGGGAATGAATCAACTATGGCCTGAACATCAAAGACCACGCGGGCAAATCGCTCTTCATCAAGGGGAGTTGTCAGAGTGTATCTCTGCCTCCCGACGATAAAGGTGTATTTACCATCTCCCAGCTTCCTAACGCCTGCGGCTTCGTCCATGATCAGACTCCTGTCCAACTACCCCTGCGGATGGGAGTTTTCTTCCTTTTTCTCCTCCGGTGCAATTGCAATGACGCGCCCAAGAAGTCCCTCAAGCCTGTTCTTTATCGCATTTTTTTCCGAATCATCCTCAGAGGCCCTCTTCTGTGCCTCTTCCTGGAGCTGAAGTATCTCAAGATCCCTGTCATCAATGATGCCTTTGAGCTCATGAACCTCTCTTGCCAGTTCCTCATTCTCTCGCTTCATCACGGCTATCATATTCTCAAGTCTTCCTATTGCATTTTCGATCTGTTCAAACTGCTGTAACATAGAGGCACCCCCCCTTGTGGAATATCCTGTCCAAATTCTACCAGACTATAAGGCTCCGCGGACATCCCCGCCAAATTTTTTACTTATTTTCTTAACCATTTGTTTTGTCACGGTATCAATTTTATCAGACGTGAGCGTACCTTCGTCAGAACCGATCCAGGTGCGGAACGTCACGGATTTCTTTCCTGCCCCGACCTGCGCTCCGCGGTATTCGTCAATGAAGCGGATCTCCTTTACAAGTTCAACCTTTGACGCAGTTTCATATATTTCCGCCCATGTCACATTCTCATCAAAGACTATCGAAAGATCAAAGTTGACAAGAGGATATTCGGGCAGATGTCTGAATACGTTATGGCGCGAGGCAAGCGGAATGAGTTTTTCTGCATCAAGTTCAAAGAGTACGGCAAGACCGCGCTTGATGCCGGAGCTTCGCGCCGCCTTCGGCGACACCAGTCCCATATCTCCGATCACCTCTCCGCAGCAAAGTATATTCGTCCATAGCTTATCCTCCGACCATATCGGCTTCGTAACCTGAGCAAATGACAGGGCTTCGATCTGCGCCCCCCTGTGCATGTATCCAAGCACACCCTTTGCCTCGCGGAACAAAGTCCTTGGGTCGGTACCGACAAAGGCCCCCCCAAGATGGCGAGGCATAAGGGGAAGCATCTCCGCCGGATCGTTTATGCTGTGGTAATCTTTATCAAAGAATACCTGCGTGAGTTCGAACAGGCGAAAGTTATCAAAATAACGGAGGTTTGTGAAGACAGCCTTAAGCAGGCCCGGTACAAGTGTCGAACGCAGGCGGCTCTCTTCCGGGGACGGAGGTGTGGATATGCTCAGCATTTCAGACGTATCAGCGCCTGATGCGGCAATATATTCGTCCCCGATCCACGGATATGTAAATATCTCCTGCATGCCGCAGCGGAATGCAAGGTATTCGCGCACAGCGCGTTCCGTGTCAGGAACTCTCTGGTTCACAGACTTTTCAAGAACGATTGCCGGAGGGATAAACTCAAAGTTCTCGTAGCCCATAAGGCGCGCGACTTCCTCCAGTATGTCGTTAGGCAGAGATATGTCTCCTGTTGAGCGCCATGAAGGCGCCTCGACAACCAGTCGATCGCCATTGGCGGCGACGGCAAAACCAAGGCGGCCAAGCTTTTCCTTTACATGATCTACTGTGATATCCCTGCCAAGCCTCTTACAGAGGAATGAAAGCTCAACTTCAACTTTCGCGTTATCAGGCTGAACGGGATAATTGTCGACATATCCGGAGAAGACAAAATCAGGGAACTCAGTCTTAAACATAGACACCGCTACGGCTGCCGCTTCATCCACCCGCTGCGTGTCTATCCCCTTTTCGTAGCGTGAGGATGCCTCCGTCCTTATGTCAAAACGCTGCGCGGTGCGACGCACTCCCAAGGGACTGAAGTTGGCGATTTCAAGGATGAGCTCAGTTGTCTCGGGAAGTATAGAATCAAACCTGCCGCCCATGATCCCGGCAAGCGCGATCGGGCCCTTTCTATCCGCTATTACAAGGTCCTCCGTAGTTAGGTCAAGCACCTCTCCGTCAAGAAGCTCCAATGTTTCACCCTCTGCCGCCTTCCTCACGTGTATATCTCCGCTGATATGTTTTCTGTCAAATCCATGCGTCGGCTGTCCTGTGGCAAGCATCACATAATTAGTGATATCGACAGGGAGATTTATCGGCCTTATGCCCACGCGCCAGAGCATGCTGCGCAGTGAGAAAGGAGAGGTGATATTTTTTATATTCCTGAATACCAGTCCTGCATATCGGGGACAGCGCTCCGGGTCGTCTATAACCACACAAAGTCCGTCTGACGCAGAAGGGAGCTCCACTGCCCCGACAGGCTTAAGCGTGCAGCCGTAAATTGCGGACAGCTCGCGTGCCATGCCATAGTGCCCCCACAGGTCCGGCCTGTTAGTCATTGACTTGTTGTCTATCTCGAGGATCGTATCATCAAGTTCAAGCGCCTCAGCCACAGGAGTGCCCGGCTTCACATCAAACTCGGTGATGTCCATTATCTCTGCCGGCTGCGCTGAAGGGAATAAGTCCCCGAGGCCTATTTCTCCGGAGGAACATATCATCCCAAAGCTCATAACTCCGCGCAGCTTGGCCGGCTTTATCTCCACCGGCTCGCCTTCTCCGTGCCAGCGCACCATAGCACCGGGCTTTGCAACTACTGTCAGCTGCCCGGGGGCAAGGTTCACACCGCCGCACACAATGGTACTCGGAGCGATGTCGCCTACGTCGACAGTGCAGATGCGAAGCTTATCGGCATCCGGGTGCGGTCCAACTGTTATTATGCGTCCTGCGACAAGGCCGCCAAGGCTGTCTGCGATGTTTACCGCATTCTCCACCTCGACAGTACACATAGTAAGGTCGTGGGACAGCTTCTCCATGGTAAGATTTTCAGGCAGGTCAACATATTCTTTTATCCAGTTAAGTGAAAGTTTCATATCATCCGTCTCCTATTTGAACTGATTGAGAAAGCGAAGGTCGGCACTGTGGAAGAGGCGGACATCATCTACTCCGTAGCGCATCATTACAAGCCTGTCGAGCCCGATGTTGACGTAGAAGCCCGACCATACCGAAGGATCAAGTCCGGCGGCCTTGAGCACATTGGGGTGCGGAGTGCCTCCGGGCATGACCTCGATCCAGCCGACGTGCTTGCAGACCCTGCAACCCTCCCCGCCGCACACGAGACAGCGCATGTCGATCTCAAAGCCGGGTTCTACAAACGGAAAAAAGCCTACTCTCATACGAACTTCAACATCACGCCCGAAGACCTTGTCCAATACCGTTTTCACTAGCAGTTTACCGGACGCGAAAGAGAAATCCCTGTCGACTATCAATGCTTCGTACTGGAAGAAAGCCCTCTCGTGACGCGCATCTGTCGTCTCGTTCCGGTAGACCCTTCCGGGGTATACAAAACGTGCCGGGGCTCCATGCTGCTGCAGATAGCGGACACTCGCACCCGTGAGGTGCGGCCTGAGGCAAAGGCGTTTCGCCCCGTGCTCCTCCTCGTGGTCCTTGAGCCAGTATGTATCCATGCTGTCTCGCGCAGGATGTTCCGGAGCAAAATTAAGGTTATCAAAGGCGTATAGCTCGCTGGTTATCTCAGGCTCGGAGAATACCTCAAATGCAAGCGAGCGGAACGCATCGTTCAGATCGTAGCACATCTGGGTTATGGGATGGAGACCTCCATGGAACGGCTCGATGCCGGGAAGTGTTATATCCGCAAACCCTTCCACCGACGATGCCTTCTTCAGCAGTTCCTCCTGCTTCTCGTCAATGGCCGCGTTCAGTATCTCCTTGACCTCATTCGCAGCCTGGCCCAGAACTTTTCTTATCTCCGGCGCAGCCTGCCCTACGCTCTTGAGTATTTCCGTGACCTCTCCTTTGCGACCAAGAAGGTTGGCGCGGACAAGCTGGAGATCGTCAGCAAAAGATGTCTCGGATATTTTATCCATCCCTGATTTCTTAAGCTTCTCAAGCCGCTCGAAAAAACCTGTTTCCGCAAGCTTTTTCATACCCTGTTTTGTCAGTTCATCGAACACTTAACCATTCCTCCAGTATATGCGGCGGCCTCCGTTACTGTACCGTGCCTGTCAAATTAAGATCCTGAATATCGATGAAATTGGACATGTCACTCTTTTTTATAAGTTTGTCCATATCTTGCTTATGTCCAAGTATCCATAGTTTGTCTGATCCTTCAAACGGCCTGGTAGATACAGGCGCTGTCTGTTTCCCGTTATTTTCAACCAGTACGACTACCACATTATATCTCTGTGAAAATCGCAGTTCAGTCATACTTTTGCCTATCATCTCCGGAAGAGGGGAGACTTTTCCAAAGACAAAATCGCCGCCCTCCACCCTTGTAAAACTCGAATACCAGGGATATACAAGATTTTCAGCCACCCTGTACCCCATATCCCACTCAGGAAAAACTATCTTGTGTGCGCCTACCCTCTTGAGGACTTTTGCGTGCAGTGCATTGGAAGCCCTGGCGATGACTAGAGGCACACCCAGATCGACCAGAATAGAGGTACACAGTATACTGTTTTCAACCGCCTCCCCGATGGTGACTATGGCAACATCAACCTCTTTGGCCCCGACCTTTATCAGTGCGTTTTCGTCGGAAACCTCAACCTGAGCTGCCACATCTATCCTGTCAGCCATCTCGTTTACCGGTCCCTCTACGGAGTCGACTCCGATAACTATCTGCCCGAGCTCAGCCAGTTTATCGCATAGTGAGATTCCGAAGCGCCCGAGCCCTACTATAAGATAACTCTTTTTGTCCTGCGCCATTTAAATATCCCCTTTGTTCTATCCTACAGGAATTTGGGTATCAGAGTAACTGATTTTAGGTCCCTTATCTATGGAAACAATTGATGCAAAGAACGAGAGTATTCCTACCCTGCCCCAGAACATAAGCATTACAAGCACTATTTTACCAGCAACTGAGAAATGAGGGGTGATCCCAAGGCTCAATCCCACCGTTCCCATTGCCGAAGCCGCCTCAAAAATGATTTTGTTGAATGGCATATTTTCAAGCACTGCTAAAATGGCTGAACCGGTAAGGAAGGTGGCAATATATACAAAAGCGATGGCAAGTGCCCTTCTCTCCGTCGCAGGGGATATTCTCCTATGTCGGAACGTAGTCTCGCTTCTGCCATGCAGCTCATTCCATACAGATATCACAAGGACGCCAAGAGTCGTTGTTTTTATACCTCCTCCTGTGGAAGCCGGGGAAGCACCTATAACCATCAGTATAATCATCACTGCCTGCCCAAGTCCCGAGAATTTTACAGGAGCGATCGTGTCAAACCCGGCTGTTCTTGTCGTAACGCTCGCAAAGAGCGCATTCCATAATCTGGCCCATCCGGGCATGCCGGACAGGGCACCGTTCCAGTCGGAAATAACGATCATGACAGTTCCGGCAGTCAGAAGCCAGAACGTAAGAAACAGGACAAGCATAGAATAGTGAGACAGCCTTTTTCGAGAAAAGATACAACTCCAGCATTCGGCAAATACAGGGAACCCTATGCCGCCGAGTACGATCAAAAACATAGTCGTCCCCGGAACGATAAAAGAAAGATAAAACCCTTCCAGCCCATCAACATAAGGAGAAAAACCCGCATTGCAGAATGAGCTTACGGAGTGGAATACTGCGTAGTAGGCAGCATTTGTAAGATGTTCTCCGTGCAGTATAAAACCAAAAAAGAGAAATATTGCTCCAATAAATTCAACGGACAAAGTGTACTTGATAATTATCATCAGAAGCTTGACAGCTCCATGGACACCTTCTATACCAAACCCCCAAAGAAAGGATATTCTGCTTTTGATCCCTATTCTCCTGCCTGCTGCCAGGGTGAGCAGCATCATACCTGTCATGAAGCCAAGACCGCCGACCTGTATCAGCAGAAGAAGTATAAACTGTGAGACGATCCCCATATCGCCCCCTACGCTTATAGTTGCAAGTCCCGTAACACAGACTGCCGACGTAGACATAAAAAGTGCATCCACAGGAGCCATAGGCATGTGATAAATGTAATTATTGCTCAGCCATAAGAGAAAGGCTCCCGCCAGTATGACCAGCAGGAACCCGGATACGAAAATTTTCTCTACTTTATAAGATGTATGCAGCTGCAATTTAAAACCTGGCTCTACAGTGCCGCGCGCGCCTTTTCAACGAGCTGGGCAAACGCCGGCATATCATTGACTGCAAGGTCAGCGAGCATCTTGCGGTTAATGGTGATATTCGCCCTTTTAAGTCCGTTGATAAGTGCGCTGTAGGCGATCCCGTTCGCACGTGCCGCGGCGTTGATACGGACGATCCACAGTTTGCGGAAATCGCGCTTCTTAAGCTTGCGGCCGGAGAATGCGCTTGTCAGCGCATGCAGATAGGCTTCACGTGCACGGCGATAGACGTTTTTCTTGCGGCCCCAGAATCCCTTTGTAATGCTGTATAGTTTTTTATGTTTGCTGCGGCTTGCGCTTGATCCTTTTACTCGCATTTCATGTCACTCCTCAGTATTATTTCGTTTAAAGAGCCCCGGCTTATGCGTAGGGCAGAAGCTTCTTGATGTGGCCGGCTACTGATGCCGGCAGGATCCCCTTTTTTTTGAGGGAACGAAGCCGCTTTGAGCTCTTGGACGCAAGAAGATGTCCGCGGCCGCTTTTCTTGAAGCTAACTTTGCCCGTGCCTGTGATCTTAAACCGTTTCTTTGTGGCGGAGTGAGTTTTCATTTTGGGCATTGCAATGTTCCTCCTCTTGTTCTATCCCCTTTAAAGAGGATTTATTACATTTCAGTTGATATCTTCTGCTGCAGCAACTGCATCAGCATCAGACTTCTTACTCATTACTGCTCCAGGCGTTTCTGCCGCTGCGGCCGCAGCCTTGATCGGCTTTGTTTTGGCAAGCGTTACGCTTTCCTCTGCAGGTTTTAGCGGCTTCTTTGCAGCTTCTGCCTGCACGGCAGGCGCAATCATGATCCTCATATAAGAACCTTCCATACGCGGATCCATTTCCACCTTGCCGTAATCTTCGACAGCAGCCACAACTTTGTTCAGGACTTCCCTTCCTCTGTCGAGAAAGGCCATTTCCCTGCCGCGGAAGAAGATAGAGACCTTTACGCGATGTCCGGCAAGAAGAAATACCTTGATCGCCTTGACCTTAAAGTCATAGTCGTGCTGGTCTATCTTAGGCCGCATCTTGATCTCTTTGACTGCCTGATTCTTCTGTTTTTTGCGTGCGTCTTTGTCTCGTTTCTGCTGCTGGAAACGATACTTACCGTAATCCATTATGCGGCATACCGGCGGGGTCGCCTGCGGCGCAACTTCTACGAGATCAAGTTCTGCAGCTTCAGCCAGCGCCAGCGCCTCTTTCGTGCTTATAACACCGCGCTTGGCGTTCTGTTCATCAATAAGAAGAATCTCAGCTGCCCGAATGTCAGAATTTACGCGGGGTTCGTCGTCCTTGTTTGCTATGGCATTACACCTCCTGATGTATTTTTGATTGAAACAAAAACGGGCTGAGCGCAATAAGACACGCTCAGCCCATAGAAATCCCTTCCTAGGTCGGCCTGACAACTGACGTCGTCGGCAGGCGAGAGGCGCATCCTCTGCTTAAAAACCCGTTGATGCAAATCAACTCGTGAATGTTAGCATAACTATTTATATAATGCAAGAGCAGGCACACCCATCATTAACAGCCACGATGCCCGCCCAAGCCGGGATCCGGCCTTGCCTGTCCGGATCTGCACTGTCTTGATCAGTGCGCACGGAAAGCGCAAACAAGATGCTGACCCGTGCCCATCTTCCTCCGTACTTCTATAGCGGATCGAACTCGCCCTTAAGATGTTCGATAAATCCTTCAAAAGACATAGAGCCAAGATCCCCCTTACTCCTGTCACGGACGGCAACTGTGCCCTCTTCGGCTTCGCGCGCTCCTATCACGAGCATGTAGGGTACTTTTTGAAGCTGGGCGTCACGAATCTTCTTGCCAAGTTTTTCGTCGCGTGCATCAACCTCAGTACGGATACCTGCGTTTCTTAGTTTCTTGCTGAGCTCATCTGTGTACGCCGTAAAATCGGCACTTACCTGAAGAAGTTTTACCTGTACGGGTGCTAGCCAGTATGGGAAAGCACCGGCATAATTCTCTATCAGGATGCCCATGAATCTCTCCAGGCTTCCGAGGACTGTCCTGTGGAGCATTACCGGCCTGTGTTCAGCTCCGTCGCTGCCGATGTATGTCATGTCGAATTTCTCAGGCATCTGGAAGTCGAGCTGTATGGTTCCGCACTGCCATGTACGTCCGATACAGTCCTCCAGATGGAAATCGATCTTAGGACCATAGAACGCGCCGTCTCCGGGGTTGAGCTTGTAAGTCGTGCCTGTCTCTTCTAGCGCTTCCTTTAACCACTGTTCCGCAATATCCCATAGTTTTGGATCGCCCATGGAATTTTCTGGCCTTGTCGAAAGCTCGACATAGTATTTAAATCCGAAGACGTCCTTATAGATATATCGGTTCAGATCCATTATTGCCTTTATCTCGTCTTTGACCTGTTCGGGCATGCAGTAGACGTGTGCGTCATCCTGAGTAAACGCGCGGACGCGCATAAGCCCGTGCAGTGCGCCGGAACGCTCATGACGGTGGACGAAACCGAGTTCAGCCATTCGCAGCGGCAACTCCCGGTAGCTGCGGATATCGTTATTATAGACAAGAATGCCGCCGGGGCAATTCATTGGCTTGATTGCGAACGGAGTTCCGTCTATCTCCGTGAAATACATATTTTCCTTATAGTGATCCCAGTGCCCGGAGCGGAGCCAGAGCGAGCGGTCAAGGATCATCGGAGTTTTTATCTCTACATAGCCGCGTTTGGTGTGTTCTTTACGCCAGAACTCTATCAGGTTGTTCATTATCACCATCCCCTTGGGATGGAAGAACGGGAATCCCGGACCCTCAGGATGGATACTGAAGAGGTCAAGTTCCTTTCCGAGCTTGCGGTGGTCACGCGCCTTAGCCTCTTCGACCCTGCGAAGATATTCTTTCAGTTCATCCTCTGTTCCGAAAGCAGTCCCGTAGATACGCGTAAGCATCTCTTTGTTCTCGTCGCCATGCCAATATGCTCCGGCAAGAGAGAGAAGTTTGAAGAATTTGCAGCATCCGGTGTGCGGGACGTGGGGACCGCGGCAGAAATCGACAAAATCGCCCTCCCTGTATATTGACAGGATAGTCCCGTCTTCTATGTTTTCGATCATCTCGACCTTGAGGTCTTCGCCAAGCTCTGTAAAAAGTTTTACTGCATCTTGCTTGGACAGTTCTTCCCTTACAAGAGGTACTTTTTCCTGTGATATCTTCCGCATCTCCGCCTCTATCTTAGGCAGGTCCTCGTCGGATATCGGCTTGGGGAATCTGATGTCGTAGTAGAATCCGTCCTTTATGGACGGGCCTATGCCGAACTTAGCCCCAGGGAAGAGTCTGAGTACGGCGTGAGCCATGAGGTGTGCCGTCGAATGGCGCAGAAGGTCAAGCCCCTCCGCGCAGTCAGGGGATATAGGCGTGATCTCTGTGTCAGCCGTGAATATCTTGTCACAGTCGATAAGCGCCCCGTCCACCTTCGCTCCTATCGCCTTTTTGAGATGCCATACTTCAAGAAGCTGACGGACTGACGCGCTGTCGGCCTCAAAAACCTTCCCTTCGCGGGTAAAAAAACGTGCCATAAAATATCCCTCCTGTAAAAATGCCTTATTTCCTGCCTGTGCTTCCAAAACCACCTGACGAACGCTCTGTATCCGCAAGCTCATCTGACCTTACGATATCGACATGTGTAACAGCGGCAAATACTATCTGCGCTATCCTGTCTCCTGGCTCAACGACAAAATCGTCCCTGCCGTGGTTGACGAGGATTATGCGCACTTCTCCGCGGTAGTCAGAGTCGATCGTCCCCGGTGCATTAAGTACCGTAACTCCGTGCTTCAGCGCAAGGCCGCTCCTTGGCCTTATCTGCGCCTCACAGCCAAGGGGCATTTCCAAATAAAGCCCCGTGCCGACGCAACCGCGATCACCGGCGTGAATGACTGCGGATTCCGCGGCGCGCACATCCATGCCGGAAGACCCAACCGTTGCATACGCAGGGAGGGATATGCCGTCTGCGGCTTTGACCTTTACTATGATCGTTCCCATTTTAAAATTCTACTTTTTCTGTTCTCTTTCAAAACGGCGGGCCGGGCGGCGATCACCGCTCCTGTCTCCTCTGTCCGAGCCAAAATCTCTGCGCGGCCTGTCTCCGTCGTCGCGCCTCGGAGCGCCTTCCCTTCTGGGTGCGCCGTCACTTTTGGGGAGGAGAGCATATTTCTCTTCACGCTGCTTTTCAACTGCAACCTGCTCAGTAAATTCAGGATCCTTCGCAAGCTCGTCAAGCTGTTCAAGGATGCGCTTGCGGCTGAGGTTGACCCTGTGCATGTCATCTATCTCTTTGACCGTGACAAGTATCTTGTCGCCCACACTGAATACATCCTCAAGCCTTGGGATGTGATATGTGCTGACCTCGCTGACATGGAGCAACCCCTCTTTGCCCGGCAGGACTTCGACAAAGACGCCAAAATTGAGCATCCTGGTGACGGTACCTACAAAGGTCTCCCCAGCCTTGATCTGACGGACAAGATCGTTGATTATCTTCACCGCAGACTGGGCTGAGTCGTCATTTACGGCAGCCACATAGACACGCCCGCTGTCGTCGACGTCGATCTTTGCTCCGGTGCGCTGTACGATCGAGCGGATCATCTTGCCGCCCGGCCCTATAATGTCACGGATCTTTTCCGGATCGATGCTTATAGTGATTATCTTAGGCGCTGTCAATGAAAGTTCGGCACGGGGAGCAGATATGGCCTCATCCATTATGTCAAGGATCTGCATACGACCGGCCTTTGCCTGAGCAAGAGCCTTAACCAAAACCTCTCTTGTGATCCCGCCTGCTTTGTTGTCCATCTGAAGCGCGGTGACGCCATCGCGGGTACCTGCGACCTTGAAGTCCATGTCGCCGTAGTGGTCCTCAAGACCCTGAATGTCAGTCAGTATACCCAACTTGCCTTCATCTTCATCTGCGATAAGTCCCATTGCGATCCCCGCGACCGCCTTCCTTATAGGCACGCCTGCCGCCATCATCGAAAGGCTGCCGCTGCATACACTGGCCATTGAGCTTGAGCCGTTCGATTCAAGTATGTCGGACACCTGACGGACAACGTAGGGGAAGCTCTCTTCATCGGGCAGCACCGCACGCAGAGCTCTCTCCGCAAGCGCGCCGTGACCTATCTCGCGGCGTCCCGGCCCGCGCATGGGGCGGACTTCTCCTACCGAGTACGGGGGAAAGTTATAGTGCATGATAAATCTTTTTGAGGGCTCGTCAAGCTTAAGACCGTCAAGTACCTGATCATCAGTGCCCATCATGCCCAGTGTCGTTACGCCGAGTGACTGTGTCTCGCCGCGGGTAAAGAGCGCAGAGCCGTGGGTCATCGGAAGTATATCTACTTCACATGTGATTTTGCGGAGCTCATCCATCGCGCGTCCGTCTGAACGGCGTTTTTCATCGAGCAGAAGCTTTCTTATGCATTTTTTGACCATTGCATCCATGACAGCCGAGATATATTTTTCTGAATCGGGGCGGCACACCGCAAAATATTCTTCGGCCTTCTGCTGCGCTTCCGCTATCGCCGCACCGCGAAGCTGTTTCTCATGAAGCTGCACCGCAGCATAGATATCATTGTAAAGTTCTCTCTCCATCCACTCATCTATCTCCGGAACGGCCTCCGGAGCCCGGAGCTGCACCTTCGGCCTGCCGACCTGTGCACATACTCCGTCTATAAAATCCACTATCTGACGTATTGCATTATTCGCAAGTTCAAGCGCATCGACAAGCAGTTCCTCTGATACTTCCTGAGCTCCCGCCTCCACCATTGTTACTCCGCCCCTGTGTCCTGCAACGACAAGGTCAAGAGTGCTGTTTGGCATGTCGGTCTCGTCCGGATTGACAACAAGCACCCCGTCAATGCAGCCGATACGCACGGCACCTATAGGCCCGTCCCATGGGATATCAGACATTGAGAGCGCCAGTGACGCGCCGTTTATGCCCAGGATGTTAGCCGGATTAGCCTGGTCGACTGACATAACGGTAGCTACGATTTGGACGTCGTTTCTCATCCATTCAGGGAAGAGGGAACGGACTGAACGGTCTATCATTCTTCCGCTCAGTATTGCGGTCTCAGATGGACGGCCTTCCCGCTTAATAAATCCTCCCGGGACCTTACCTGCAGAGTAAAAACGCTCCTCAAAATCTACAAGAAGCGGGAAAAAATCAAGGCCTTCCCTTGCCTTATCGGCAAGCACAGACGTAACGAGAACTGCCGTACCGCCATGCATAGCAAAGACGGATGCATTCGCCTGCTTCGCCATACGCCCTGTTTCAAAGGACATTTTTTTACCATAGAACTCCAGTTCAAAAACCTGTTTCATCTTATTTTCCCCCTATTATCTGTCTTCATCTATTGAAGAATAACACATAACAACAAAAATGGCGAAGGTATGATCCCTTCGCCATGCATAAGTTGCCTATTTTTCATAAGACACTGATCAGTGACGCAGCCCGAGACGCTGGATAAGGTTCTGATAACGTTCAAAATCCCTGTCCTTCAGATACTGCAGAAGTTTACGGCGTTTTCCGACCATCATGAGAAGACCGCGACGTGAGTGGAAGTCCTTCTTATGGACCTTCATATGCTCGGTCAGCTCAAGAATGCGCGCGGTCAGGATGGCTACCTGTACCTCAGTAGAGCCCGTATCTGCTCCATGTACCTTGAATTCTTCAATGAGCTGCTGTTTTTTCTCTTTTTTTATCATTGTGATCACTCCTGTCTGAGCCTGTTGCGCTCGATATTCCCAAGACTCAGGTCTGCGTCGCCTTGCGCAGATCCGTGTTAAGGGCGTCGATATAATAGCAGAGACATTATTTTGTTGCAAGCATTTTATTTTCAGGCATCAACGGAGAACAGAAGGATGACGATCTATTTTGGACCTGTACTCTGCCGAAAATATACCTTCATATCGTCGGGAAGCGGCGCCGTGAACGTCTTTCCTCTCAAATTTTCAGGCAATACGGCGTCATCAGGGAAAGTCAGGGAATAAGCATGAAGCAGCGGGCGCTTTGCGCCTTTGCCGTCGCCGTACTTGCAGTCTCCGAGTATAGGATGGCCGACAGATGCAAGATGCACACGGGCCTGGTGGGAACGCCCCGTGACAAGCTCGACATCGACAATGCTGATCCTCCCGTCGCCACCGAGTTTTTTATATCTGGTAAGCGCGCTCTGCCCGCTCTTGTCTATCTTTACCGTATTGCTGCCGGTATCCTTAATAAGTGGGAAATCTATCTCCCCGCTATCCGGTATATCACCGGCGACCACGGTGCGGTAGATTTTTTTGATCCTGCGCTCTCTTATCAGCTGCGAGAGGCAACGCTGAGACTCTCCGCTCATCGCTATGATCACAACTCCCGAGGTATTTCTGTCAAGACGCTGTACCGTCGCCGGACGGAAGTCGCTCCTGCCCCACCGCAGCTCTGCAAGCGCGCGCATTATGAGCGAATCTCCCCCCTTGACATCAGGCTGTGTAAGAAGACCCGCGGGCTTATTAACTATCCAGATGTAATCATCCTTGTATATCGTATCAAGCGGCGCGCATGACGAAAATTCATACCGTTCCGGCAAAACTCGGTCAGGCACATCATCACTCCACGGGACCTGCAGGAATTGTCCTTCCTGAAGTCTCGTGTCGGGAGCGGCCTTTCTGGCGTCAAGACGCACCTCCCCCTTTCGGATGGCCTTCATTATCGCTCCAAGCGGGACCTGCGGCCACATTGTGCGCAGAAACCGGTCGATCCTGCGGCCGGCCTGATCCGCCGTTATATAAAATTCTTTTCCCATGTTTTTCTCCTAATTATAACTTGATCGATACGGGTGTTGTATTATACTATCGCACGCCGTGGGGGTTCACCGCACACATTGTAACCGCTAAAACAAATGTACCAACAGTCAAAAACATTATTGAGCAAACACCTCAGTCAATGGAGCAAGCAGGACGCATCACCTGTTCCAGAAGCGTCTGGCAGTACCGTTATGCCACTGTGAAATCGGCTGTTCCGGCGTCAGGTCTTTGACAGAGTCATTCCAGCAGAATACGCGGAAGTCCAGCTCATCTGCAGAAGAGACAATCATTGCTTCCGGCGTGGCAGGAACCACCGGCGAACCAAATTCCCTCTGCCCATGGTGGCTTAGGAGAATGTGCGCAAGCTGCAGTGTCAGATCAGGCTCAAGCTTTTCACGTCCGGCAAACTCCATGAATCTTGCATAGCCTATCGCCACATGGTCTATCACCGCGCCCTCAAGCGTGATTTCAGGGATAGACCCCATTTTATATGAATCAAGCTTGCCTATGTCGTGCAAAAGCCCGCCGGCAACGACAACGTCGACGTCTATTTTATATCCCGAGCGGTTGAGAGACTCGGCCATAGACCTGGCACAGTCGGTAACAGAGAGTGTGTGTTCTATCAACCCGTTTGAATACGCATGGTGATGGCTCACCGCGGCCGGCCAGTCGCGAAACTTCCGCCATACCTCCCCGCTGAAAACAGCTCTAAGAAAAACCTTTATTTCGGGGCGGCAGGATGCCACAAGCGTTTCAAACCGCGAAGTCAGATCGTCTATTGGGATCGGAGAACGGGGAAGATACTGCGCCGGAGGAAATTTGTCCTGATTGAGCAGTGTCAGCTTGTTGAAGTTGAACTGAAGCTGTCCCCTGTATTCCGCGATCTTGCCTTCAACTCCCAATGTGTTCCCGGCAATGTTCCTTATCATATCTTCAGCAAGTTTCTTTGCCGGAGCTGAAGGGTCCGTATCCTGAGCAGATCTGTCAAACCATGCCGCATCCGACCAAATTTTTGCATCTATGCTGCCGGTCGAATCTGAGACAGATATCTCATAATAAGACTTGCCGTTCTTGTCACTCTTCTGAAAAAGCGAGGTGGCGACAAATATCGCCTTGAATTGTGTGCCTGCCGTAAGTTTCTTTATTTCCTGTATGTTCTGAAGTTGTGTGCCTGGCATAATAATCTTCCTTCCATGATCGATCGATTAATCAATACTTTGCATACGCGTCCTATAATAGCCTCTTACGGCAGCTTTATCAAACATGCTTTTTGCCCGGCTATGTCCCCGCGGCGTAATGCCTGCACCCTATCGCCCATCCGTTAAGATCCTCCATGGTCCGTACAGTTGATATATCAATTTATCTGGCTGCTGCAAGAATTATTTCAGTGTATAATTATCAATGTGGTCTCTTTCACATTGTAAGAGATTTTTTTATTATGAAAATTTTTGGTTGGAGGGATATGCAGTGAGCAACGTAAACTGGGAAGCAATGCTTTCCGATATTGCGCGTAACGTCAAGCCATCACCTATCCGTGCGCTGATGAAGTACACTAAGACACCTGGGGTCATATCTTTCGCAGGCGGCAATCCTGATCCGGCAGTCTTCCCAGTCACGGAATTCGCTAAAGCTGCAGGTATACTAACACGCGAAGGCAAGGATATCCTTCAGTACGGTGCGACGGACGGCTATACTCCGCTCAAGGAATACATAGCTAAGTGGATGGCTCCGCGCATGGGTCGCGAGACAAAGCAGGAAGAAATGCTCATAACTACCGGCTCGCAGGAAGGCATGGACCTCCTTTGCAGCGTTCTCCTCAACGACGGAGACACTATAATCGTCGAAGGACCGACATATCCGGGCGCCCTTCACGCTATGCGCAACCGCGGCGCCAGATTCATATCAGTACCTTGCGACAAGGACGGGCTATGCGTCGACCTTCTGCCTGACGCCATCGAGCGGGGGCGCATGGACGGGCATAAAATAAAGTTTATCTATACGATAGTAAACTTCCAGAACCCGTCTGGCGCGACCCTATCGGAGGAACGGCGTAAAAAGCTGCTCGATATCGCAGAAAAGTATGACCTTATAATCTTCGAAGACGACCCGTACGGACACCTGCGCTACAGCGGACATGAAGTGCCGACGATCTACTCTATGGATAAAAAACAGAGCGGCAGGGTAGTGTACGCCTGCTCTTTCTCCAAGATACTGGCTCCGGGGACACGCGTTGCATGGATCGTTGGCGATCCGACCCTGATGCAGAAACTCGTTATGATAAAGCAGGGGACCAACTTATGTTCAAGCGTCGTTGCCCAGGCTCTTGTCTACGAATATTGCCGCCTTGGTTTTCTGGATGAGTTTCTTCCAAAGATCATCGCCCACTACAGCAAAAAATGCGGCGCGATGGACATAGCTTTTAAGAAGTACCTGCCGTCAAACACTATCTATAATACACCGGATGGCGGATTTTTCTTCTGGCTTCAGGTTCCAGGCATCGACTCACAGAAACTTTTCATGAAGGCGATCGAGCATGGCGTGGCATTTGTAACAGGCCCGTCGTTCTACGCCGACGGGAGCGGGCTTGACTTCATGCGGACCTGCTTCACGTTTGCACAGCCGGAAGAGATAGACGAAGGAGCAAAACGCCTCGGGGAAGCAATAAAGGCCATGGCTTAACTGCTATATCCAACGGTGGATCTGTCCTGTAAGCGGCCCCTCGCGGGCCGTTTTTTCCATTTTGGGGATCTCATACTTTACCGATCAAACGCTCATATAATAAAAACCAAAAATAATTCAATACACAATGAATTGGCGGTTGTAAAAAACTCAGTCTGATATCAAAATCATCAGACATATAAAATACTCAGGCTATGCGGGGTGATTCCTATGGAGGATATAATAACAGCTCTTGCGACCGCCTGGGGTGAGGGCGGGATATCCATAGTCAGGATATCAGGGCAGGGGTGCACAGCACTTGCGGATAAACTTTTCAGCGGCAGGCGTACCTTATCTGAAACCGACCCCCGATATATGTCGCTTGGTAAACTTTACGGAAGCTCAGGAGAACCATTCGACGAAGTGCTTGCCGTTCGGTTTGAGAAAGGAGCCAGCTATACAGGCGAGGAGTGCGTGGAGATACACTGCCACGGCGGAACACTGCCCGCACAGCGCTGCATAGAGGAGCTCTGCGCTCTCGGCGCAAGGCTTGCTCTTCCGGGAGAGTTCACGCGCCGCGCATTTATCAGCGGCAGGATAGACCTATCTCAGGCAGAGGCAGTTCTTGGCGTCATAAGGGCAAAGAGCGACGAGGCCCTTCGCGCTTCGACCAGGACTCTGCAGGGAGAATTCAAAACCGAAATAAAAAAATTTCTTGATGAGCTCACGTTGCTTGCCGCTCAGCTCGAAGTCGACCTCGATTTCCCCGAAGAGGGCGAGGGGATGCTTTCCAGGGACGAGTGCCTTTCACGCATCAGCAGTCTGATTTCGGGTGGAGAGGACATACTTTCGCGCTGCCGTTCCGGCCTCATACTCAGAGAGGGCATACGCGTAGCAATAGTCGGGCGCCCCAACGTGGGAAAATCATCTCTGCTGAATGCGCTGCTTAAAGAAGCCCGCGCCATAGTCACTCCTGTGCCCGGAACTACGCGTGACAGGATAGAGGAAATACTAGTGCACAAAGGCGTTCCGATAAGGATAACGGACACAGCGGGAATACGCGAGACAACAGACGAGGTAGAATCGATCGGAGTCAGCAATTCAATGAAGTCGCTTGCCGAGGCTGACCTGCGGGTATGGGTCGTGGACACAGGAGAAAAACTTGAAGAGGAAGACCTTCAGCTTGGCATAGCTGCAACTGCGCTCCCCCATATCATTGTACTTAACAAAAGCGACCTGCCTCCGAATACCGGCTTTACAGAGCTTAGCGAAAAATTCCCAAAGAGCCGCATCATCTCCGTCTCCGCGCTCAAATCAGAGGGGATAGAGGAACTGAAGGACATCATGGTTACAGAGGTATCCGGAGAACATAATATCTCAGGCAGCTATGGAGTAACAGCACGGCAGATAGAATGTCTCGGCGGAGCCCTGTATTCGATAAAAGAGGCACAGCACGCCATTGAACAAAACATCGGCGATGACCTTGCCATAGCCTGTATATCGGACGTAAGGGCACAGATATCATCGCTTCTCGGGCTGGACGCATCAGAGGATCTGCTTGATGTTATATTCGGCAGCTTCTGCGTGGGCAAGTGATATCACAATTCTCCAGTTATAAGTACTAAACGCTAAGCGCATGAAAAGGACATTTACAGGGACATTTGTTTCCAACTCAAAATCATAACCGCGGAAATATCGGTGTGACAGTGAAACAGCATAAAAGGAGCCGGCCGAGGACGTACATATATATTACGCCTCCGGTCAGCCCATGAATAACGTAAAGCCGTTATGCCGATATTACTGTGACTGCCTGACTACCTAGTAGGCCTTGGCAAAAATAGCCTTACGGGCCCCTTCGCGACCCGTATAGAAGCACTTGCCGCGTTCATCGGCGTTTTCAAGAGGGAAACACCTTGGCGTTGCGCCCGTAGCCTCCTTGATGACTTTCTCATCTTCCCGTGTGCCTGCAAAGTAGACCTCTATGAACCCGCCCTTTTTCTCAAGGATCTCCTTGAATTCACTCATACTGCCCGCTTTAAATGTGTTCTCCTGACGGAAGCAGAGCGCACGATCATAGAGGTTCTTCTGTATTTCATCAAGCAGGGCCGGGATCGCCTCCGCGGCATCAGCCCAGCTTAAGTCAAGCTTTTCGCCAGTATCACGGCGTACCGCACGGAGCTTTTCCTCGCCAAATTCCTTCTCGCCAAGCTCAAGGCGAAGCGGGACGCCCCTCTGAAGATGATAGAAGAATCTATCGCCGGGACGAAGGTGGAACTGCTTGTCGACCTGAACAAAGCGGCCTTCCAGCGCCTTGTTGAGCATCGTTCTGAGCTCATCCGCCTTGGGTACTATATCACTGTCAAGTTTTGACTTATCAGTAGAAATTGGCACTATGACTGCTTTTGTAGGTGCGACGCGCGGCGGGATAACGAGGCCGTCGTTATCGGAGTGGGTCATTATCAGCGCTCCGATCAAACGCATGGACACACCCCAGCTTGTCGTGTGCGCAAATTCCATTTCGCCGTTTTTATCCTGAAACTGTATCTCAAAGGCCTTTGCGAAGTTCTGTCCTAGATAATGGCTGGTGCCTGCCTGCAGTGCCTTTTTATCGCTCATCATTGTTTCGCAGGTATATGTATTGTCTGCTCCGGGAAAACGCTCCCCCTCTGTTTTTTCTCCGGGGATAACGGGCAGGGCAAGGTAGTCGACCATTATTCGCCGATAGACTTCAAGCATCTGCAATGTCTCTTCCACTGCCTCTTCCTTTGTCGCGTGGGCGGTATGTCCTTCCTGCCAGAGGAACTCGGAAGTGCGCAGGAAGAGGCGCGGCCTCTTCTCCCAGCGCATGACGTTGCACCACTGATTTATAAGTATCGGCAGATCTCTCCATGACTGCACCCATTTGCTGTACATGTAGCCTATGACCGTCTCCGATGTCGGACGTATGATAAGGGGCTCTTCCAGTTCTTCACCGCCGGCATGGGTCACGACAGCGCATTCCGGTGCAAATCCCTCTACGTGCTCCGCTTCTTTAGCCAGAAAGGATTCAGGTATCAAAAGCGGGAAAGAAGCATTTACATGCCCCGTTTCCTTGAAAGCATCGTCAAAGGCCTTCTGCACCATCTCCCAGATTGCGAACCCTGTAGGCCTCACCACCATACAGCCGCGAACAGGAGCATAGTCGGCCATTTCCGCAACGCGTATAATGTCGAGATACCACTGTGAATAATCTTTTTCTTTCGGTGTGATATTTTTTGCCATACTCTTTCCTCCATCTGCTGAACAAGAAAGTCATGGTTATCTTTTCTTACCATGTCCCGGCTATTTTACCATCTATTTATCAGTTGTACCCATACTGCTTTAATGAATTAAATAACATTGACATTTTAGTTTTTTATCGTATGCTTTACATAGTGCATTTATGAATATATTACAGCGATAAGGAGGCAAATCAAAATGTCATTACAGTGGAAAGATGAATTCACAGATCAGCTTTGCGATGCAGTGGTAGCAATCAAAGACAGAGAAGAGGCTTACCGTTTTCTGGAGGATGTAGCCACGTTTTCTGAGATAAAAGCTTTTTCGCAGAGGCTTCAGGTCGCCAACCTGCTGCTCAAGGGGATGTCCTATCCGCAGATAGTACAGGCTACGGGTGCCAGCACTGCGACGATCAGCCGCGTCAAAAAATTCGTTGAATACGGCTCAGACGGTTACAGGGATGTTCTTGAAAAGGTCAACAGCGCAAAGGAAAAACAAACAAAGCAATAATAGCTCCTTTGTTATTTAATAAGACCACGTGACAGGGGGTATTTATTTGGATAGAAAGACAGTGTTTGTATTCTCGGCGAACTCGCCAGCCGTTATTGATCCTTTTCTCTCTGCAGCTTCGCCTGATATAAATATTTTTTTCACTGCCGCCTCAGTTGAAGATGCGTCATTACTTAAACAGAAATTGTCAGAGACAGGATCTGAAGTAGGCTATTCCATCTTTGACGGACATAATCTCGCTGACATTGCTTCGGCTGTAGTTGACTGTGCGGAGAAGTTCGGCGGTATTGACCTGTTGTTGTTCGGGGAATGGGAAAAGAGTGAGGATAGGCTTTTTCTGGATATTGAGGATAGCGAGTTTGTCCGCTGCACTGATATGCTCCTTGGCTTTTTCCGCCTATGCAGGTGCGCAGTTCCGTATATGATCGGCAGAGACGGAGCGGCAATCGCACTGCCAACAGACAACGCAGAACCAGCTAGCCTGATATCCGGGATGTATCGCAGCGCGTCTCTGGCAATGGTGAGGATCCTGGCAGACGAACTATCCGGCTGCGGTATAGATGTAAAAGCCTTACCAGCCACCGAGGACTCGTTGACGGAAGCCTTCCTTAATTTGCTTTGATTATCGCCCACGCCGCAAGGTCGTCGATATCTCTCGGCGGCGTCCGGAGCGACAGGGGGATAAGTTTCCACGGCCCTGCCGGCGGGTGCAGTTTCCAGTACAGCCTTCTGCCTTCAAGAGTGCTCCCGTATTCACCCACTATCTCGACACCGGAAACAGTTTCAAGCAGTTCTTTTATTTCGCCTGAAGAAGTCCCTCCGCCAAGAAAAACTTTTTCAGGTTTCCTGCCGGCAATGTTTTCAATGGCGCCCTCCTTGCTCCATTCCTCAAGCAGGTGCCACGCCCCTTCTCTGAGTGCATGAAGCAGCCGTTGCTCTTCGGATTTAGGTATTATCGCGGAAAAGAGCAGTCTGCCGTCGTCCGCAAGGGCCAATCCTATTTTATGCCTGCCGGGATCAATTCCGCAGTTCACCGAAAGTCCCCCTTTCGACTGATTCCCACCTTGGGTACATCCACAGCCACTGGCCGGGATATTTTCTGATCCACCTGGAAAGGATATCATTGCAGTCATCTATGCTGGTCTGTATATCTTTGCCGAATGGCTGTCCGTCTCGTCCCTCCATTGCCGGCAGGAAGTAAAAATCGAATGTGACGCCGTCGCCGCGCCTTATGCAGAAAACCGGCAACACAGAGCAGCCAAGTTTATACGCAAGCTTTGCTGTCCCAATCGGAGTACTGGCCGGATGTCCCAGGAAGGTTGATACAACGCCGGCATGTTTTGCATCCTGATCTATAGGTACGGCAATTATCTCTCCGGACTGAAGCGCTTTGTACATGGCCTTCAGGTCAGACACCTTGCCAAGTGCTTTGGAACCCCCTGCACGCCTGAGATCCATAATGAGGTCAGTCAGCCTGTCATCGCGCTGGTCCGTACCGAGCGCGTTTATCGCGTAGCCGTTCTGTGCACACCAGCATGCTCCATATTCCCAGTTTCCGATGTGGGCTGTTATAAGCATCACGCCTTTGCCTGCATCTACCGCTTTTTTAAGATTTTCCTCTCCATGGACCATGACAATGCTATTGATGCGACCCGCTACCACAGGCATGCGGGCAAATTCGGCCGCAGCCATTCCAAAATGCCGGTATGCCGCTTTAACTATGCGGAGGGCCTCCTCATCCGAGATCCCAAGTATCTTCGAACAGCGCCCTCTCGCCTCTGCAACCCTCTTAGGCGTAAACTGCGCAACGAGCCTGCCGATAAATCCGCCTAGCCTCACAGCGCCCCTTTGCGTAAGACAGCATGAAATTCGTCTGAAAATATTCAGGAAAAACCATATGCATGGCTGTTTTTTTGCCATTTGATATCCTTTCCGCAAGGCCCTAATGTTTAACTATAATATTTGCTATTATCGGAACTGCTATGAGGATCGTCACTATTCTGCATATATTGAACAGCACAGATATAGTGGGATCGGCGCCAATATCAACGGCTACCACGGCAATTCCGGTGAGGCCGCCCGGAGTCGTCGCGAAGAGAGATGTCAAAAAATCCATATCGCAGATTTTTGAAAAGAGCCATGCGAGGCCCAGCGTGAATATCAGCAGTGATAAGCTGTAGCCTATTGCTGCCGGCAGATATTTGGGAAGATCTTTAAGTGACGAAAAATCGCTGCCTCTAACAAGAACATAAGCCACCATCGCCTGTGACGCAAAAGAGAGCATGTCGATCTTCGGGTCGAGCCCAAGATTCATTATGCCCTTTACGACAAGGCCGAAAATGAGCCCGCCGACCATTGCTCCGGCAGGAAAACCAACTTTATATCCGGCTGTGCTCCCGCCTATAACTGCAAGCAGCACGATGATGTTTGGATTCATATGCTTCCCCCCATCCGATCCTCTCCAGTATACAACAAAACAAATT
>JAJFTP010000069.1 GCA_021372895.1 Synergistaceae bacterium | reverse complement strand
ATGGCATGGACCTCCATATGGTATCGTTTTAGTGTGGCAACTAAATTTTACCAAAAAACGGGGTCCATGCCGCTCTTTTTTGCCGATTATTATTTGAATTGTCAAGGTTCTGTCATATCTTTTTTACTGCGAAGTTTGAGTAATAAACTCAAATTTTTTAAAAAAAGGACTTTTTCAAAGTAATTCTGGTAAATGGCAGGGTAGATAAAAAATTATCCACCGCCGTCATTCCCAAAACATTGAAAAAAAGAGCTTTAACTGCAGATAAAACAAGGTTGACCACAAAATTATCCACAAGAAGTGGATAACGTTGTTCATATCGGAGGTGAAGAAGTGCTCAATAGAGGTGTTATCCCTGTTATATCAAATAAAAAACGTGTCTTGATTTATACCGTATTGTTGATATTTCTGTTTTTCTATAAGCAAACTGCCATGGCGATGGGTCCGGTTAAGTTTCAGGATGATATGAAAAGAAATGTAGAGCTTCCTGCACCTGCAGTAAGGATAGTCTGCCTCAGTGAGGCTCATACAGAGAACCTTGTTGCAATCAGAGGAGTAAGACAGCTTGCAGGAGTTGTTTTTTCAACAGATTCCAGATGGGTTTTTAAAGGTGTTCCAAGGTTGTCAAGAAATCCATCTGCAGAGCAGATAATCGAGCAAAAACCTGACCTTGTCCTGCTTGAAACATCTTGGGCAGAAAAAAATAAAACACTGCTCAAAGAACTGGACATGTCAAAGGTGCCTTATGTTGTACTCAATAGACCTAAATGGGGACAAATGGGGGAATACCTTGACAAACTTGGTGCCCTTTCCGGCCGATCACGCGATGCGGCCCGGGCGTTGATTTTTTCGGAAAAAATTCTACACAGGGCTAAGCTTCGAGCAGACAAGATGGCCATGCCAAGAGTTTTTGTCGTTGCTGCGGCAGATTTTTCGTCCTGTGCCCCTGATTCATGGGGAGCAAAGCTTATAATCGCAGCAGGAGGCGCCCCGATCGTGGGAACCGATTGCATACCCGTAGAGAGGGATCCTCAGTTTGTCTTTTACGGGCCGCAGAGACTTGCCAGGACTGGTAACTTAATAGATGTGATAATCACGCTCACTGATAACGGGCGCGGCATGCCTGCCGTATCAAAAGATGCGATAATGAAAGATCCAAGGTTCAAAAATATACCGGCAGTAAAAAACAGCAGAGTCTGGGAAATGAAAGAGGCTGACCTCATGCTTCCGTCCCTCATAAGGCTCGACTCTTCCTTAGTCACATGTTTCAAGTATATGCAGAAAAAACTTTAACCAGGTTGCTGTTTATATAAACCTGACAGAACATAGCTTCAGCTGATGCAAATGAGCTATGTCCTGTTTGCGCGAAGTCCTTTGCGAGGTCAAGATATTTTTTGAGATCGCCGGACTAGCCCCTTTTAGCTATCGCGGCGCACAGCACGAGCGGATCTTCTCCGATGTTCCTTATTCCATGGGAGTTGCCCCTCCTGCATAGCCGAATGTCACCTACAGAGACCTTTTCCTCAACTCCCTCTTCACAATAGAGTCCGTCTCCCGACATTATGAAATAGACCTCTTCATCATCGGAATGTTTGTGATAGCCAACAGATGCGCATGGGTCAAGCTCAAGCCTTGTTGCCATGACGAAGGCCCCGTTCTGGTCAGGGATAGGAACGGGATAGGTATTTGCGCTGCCCTCTCCGGTTCCGCCAAGTTTATCTTTTTTTATCGGAGCGGATACATTTTTAAGCGTCATTTTCAAACCCCCAATTGTTAAATTTCCATACAGAAGATGACCTGTTCTTCCCCAGTATTATACAGAAAGATCAGATATACGTGAAATTAAAATTGACTGATGATAATCTGCATGTTCAACATTGAGATGTTTTTATCGTCTCGACGACGAGGGACGATGAGTAAAAGAGTATATACTTATTAACCTTTTTTGACTAAAAGAAAATCATGTCTGAGAAATTTTTCTTATATTAATTTTGCATCGATCGAAAAGAAACTTTGAACATTATAATGCGGGCATAATAATTGCTGATTTCGAAAGAAAATATTAAACGAATTATAAGAACAATATATAATGGACCAGTTTAACGAGAGTATGGTCTTTAACTGAAGAAGAAGGAGGGCTGAATTTTGGAAGAAACGGCCAATATTAAGCAGCTCAATGCTGAGATAGAGAAAAACTACGCTGCAATGGCTGAACTGCGCCAAAAAATGTGGAGTGACTATAAAAAGGAAATAGAAGCCGGAAAGGGACATAATGTTTATGGATAAAGCAAAGGTATATTTTACGAACCTGCGGACAACACCGGAACAGACCATTCTCCAGAAGCTCGAAATGCTTATGGAAAAAGCGGGCATTAAAACTATCAGTTTCAAGAAACAATATGTCGCCATAAAGCTCCATCTTGGGGAACCGGGGAATCTCGCATATCTCCGCCCCAACTACTCCCGCGTCGTTGCGGATCTGGTCAGGAAGCTCGGAGGAAAACCGTTTCTTACCGACAGTAATACACTATACGTCGGCAGGAGAAAGGATGCGCTTGAGCATTTGGATGCTGCTTATGAAAATGGCTATAACCCTTTTTGTACTGGCTGTCAGGTTATAATCGCAGACGGACTTAAGGGTTCCGACGAGGTGCTTGTACCTGTTTCAGGCGGGGAGTATATAAAGGAAGCAAAAATAGGCCGTGCGATAATGGATGCAGATATAGTGATATCATTGACGCATTTTAAGGGGCATGAACTGACGGGCTTTGGCGGCGCTGTTAAGAACATCGGAATGGGATCAGGATCACGAGGCGGTAAAATGGAGATGCACAGCAAGGGCAAGCCGAAGATCAGCACTAGAAAGTGCATGGCGTGCGGCCGGTGCATAAAGAACTGCGCACAGGACGCAATCAGCCTGGGAAACAATGGTAAGGCTGTTGTGGACAGATCGCGCTGTGTCGGATGCGGGCGCTGCCTTTCGCTTTGTCCGTTTGATGCTATTCTTTTTGCGAGCAGTGAATCTAACGAAATTCTCTGCAAAAAAATGGCGGAGTATGCAAAAGCGGTACTGGAGGGCAGACCGCACTTTCATGTAAGTTTTGTCGTTGATGTCTCCCCTTTCTGCGACTGTCACGTTGAAAATGACCTTCCCATTGTTCCGGATATTGGCATATTCGCGTCATTTGACCCTGTTGCCATAGACCAGGCTTGTGCGGATGCTGTCAGAAAGGCGCCTGTTATCGCCGGAAGTTTTTTAGCTGAAAAGACCCCTGTCGGACATGGGGAGGATGACTACTTCCACGTCATGCATCCGGATACCCATTGGCAGACGACGCTTGAACATTGTGAAAAGATTGGCATCGGAACGAGGATATATGAATTGATAGAGGTGTAGAGTAAGTGCGGTCAGCTGACCGCACTTACAATTATCTTCGCTGCAATAAGAAACAGGACCGCGCCGCCAAAATATTCGGCGCGGTCTCCCGTTTTTTTGCCAAGTTTTCTTCCAGCAAGTGCTCCGAACAGAGAGAGAAAAAACGTGATCATTCCTGCTGTGATGGCGAGTTCAGCTGCCATTCCGCCGGTGCTGCTGATTGAGTATCCCACTGCCAGTGCGTCTAAAGACGTAGCGAAGGCGAGAATGACGATGTTTTTGAAATTTATTATCATGCAGGAATTGGTTTTGTCCGCACCCAAATATGCCTCTTTAACCATTTTGAATGCAACCCAGAGGATAAGTGAAGCCGCGATCCATGGAGTCATGCCGTCAAAAAATCCGGAAATATGCTTGGCTATCCACGAGCCAAAGAGGGGCATGATAAACTGGAAGAAACCAAAGGCTCCGCCGAGAGAAAACGCCTGCCGCAGCTTAAGACTGCCATGACATAAACCAAGACATATAGAAACAGAAAATGCATCCATGGCAAGAGATGCAGCCGTTGCAATAAGCTGAGTATGTTCAGAAATCATTCCAGACTGCCATCCGCCCTCTTGAGCCAGCGGTTCCGGTATATATCAAAAACGAGAGTGAAGAGCACAAGCACGAGCGGCCCAAGAAATATCCCAAGAAACCCCCATTTTGCCACACCGCCGAAGAGCCCGAGGATTATAAGAAGGGTCGGGATATCTTCACCCCTGCTGCCGCCGCTGATCAGAAGCGGGCGCAGCAGATTATCTATAGTGCCAACTATTGCAGTTCCCCAGACCAGAAGGATAATTCCATTTTTGATATCTCCTGTAAGCAGGAGGTACAGGCCGCCAGGAACCCAGACAACTGCGGTGCCTGCTGGAAACACCCCGAAGAAAAACATAAGCATGCCGAAGAAAGCCGGACTTCCGAGCCCCACGAACCACCAGCCAAGGCCTCCAAGAAGCGCCTGTATAGCGACAGTGAGGAGTATTCCGTATATTATGGAATGAAGAAGCTTCCCCGCCCTGGAAAAGAAGAACTCTTTCTCGTCCGCGGAGAGCGGGGTGACGCTTTTGATATATTCAACGAGAGCTTCTCCGTCGCGGATGAAGAAGAATGACACCATAAGAGTGACCATTGAATGGAACAGAAAAGAGGAAATACCTTGAATAAGCTGTCCTGATGTTTTTGTCAACAAATTTCCTATCCATTCGGCTGTCTTCCGGACGACAGTCGTGATCGCCTCCGAATTGTTTAAGAAAGAGCGGACGTATTCAGCAGCCCATTGCGGCAGCCAAGACGGTATAAACGCCGCAACATTTTTTGTCTCGCCTATCTCCATTTTTGAAAGAAAGCGGCTTATATCTAATCCAAATCCTGTAACTTCACTTCCAAGCGAGGTGAGAACAACAAGGATCGGGACAAGGAATACTACCGCAAGCAGAATGAGCGTGACCCCGGCAGATACGCTGCGTGTTTTTCCTCCCATTAAAGCGCTGATGCGCCTGAAAACAGGAGTGGCGATGAATGAGAGCATCCCCGCCCAGATCACGGCTGTCATAAGCGGTTGCATTGCCTGCCATGCAAGAAGAGCGAAAATTGCAAGGAACAGTATAAAGGGGCCGCGGTTATCCTTGGATTCGATGTTTTGAAGGACATGTTTTATGTTTTTGTCCACCCGTAACCCTCCTCTGATGCTATAATACAGCAAGTAGTATACATCAATTGCATAGAGAGGTGAACAACATTGGGCCCAGAAGCAGCAAGTCTTTATTATCCGGGATCGGAAGAAATCAGCAAGCCTTCAGAAAATGAAATCCCCGTTATCCAAACAAAACCACAGGCGGGCCGCAGAGAAGTCATCAAAATTATCGCGGTCGGAGGCGGCGGGGGCAATGCTCTTAATCACATTATAAGCAAGGGCCTTGAGGGTGTGGATCTATTGGCCGTCAATACGGATGTCCGCAGTCTTGAAATGTCTCTTTCAGATAATAAAATCGTTCTCGGCGAAAAAATTACAAAAGGACTTGGTGCCGGAGCTCTGCCGGAAGTAGGGGAAATGTCGGCAAAAGAATCTATATCCGAAATAAGAGAATATCTTAAGGGTTCCGACATGGTATATCTTGCAGCTGGCATGGGCGGCGGCACAGGTACCGGAGCCCTGCCCATAATTGCAGCAGCAGCGAAAGAGATGGGTATCCTCACTGTTGCGGTCGTGACAAAGCCTTTCTCGTTTGAAGGACCAAGGCGCAGGCGCTATGCGGAAGAGGGCATCAAAAAGCTCCGTTCATGTGTTGACGCACTTATCGTTGTTCCAAACGACAGACTTCTCGAAATATGCCGCAAAGAGACTCCGCTCAGCGAATCATTTTCAATGGCGGATGAAGTACTTCGTCAGGCTGTGCATGGGGTTACGGATCTTGTTACGCGTCCGGGGCTTGTCAACGTTGACTTTGCCGACCTCAGGGCCGTAATGAAACAGGCAGGCTCTGCCGTTATGGGTGTAGGAAGCGCATCCGGTGAGGAAAGGATTGCCAAGGCGCTCAAACAGGCGATTGAAAGCCCTCTCATGGAGTGTTCCATGAAGGGTGCAAAGGGAGTCCTCATGAACATAACATGCGGGGAAGACCTTGGTCTCTATGAGATCCAGCAGGCCGCAGCATATATAGAAAATATCATCTCAGAAGACGCTACTTTTGTCTGGGGCTGTGTCGAAGACGATCATCTTGACGGAGCAGCAGAGATCGTGATAGTTGCAACAGGATTTGACGATGACGCATCGACCGGCTGCGCCGCTGTTGCTGCTGCTAAAATACAATCGCAGACAGTCCTTTCTTCAAAACAGGCGCAGGTAATTATAAAAAGTGCCGGGGAAATGACACGCGTTTCCGGCCCCGATCCTGTTTTTGAAACGAACGAAGCCGTACAGCCTGAAACAGTCGCCGTACAGCAGCCGGAATCATTTGCGCCGGCATGGCTCAGGGAGAAAGAGGAAACTACCCAAAAGACCTCGCCTAACCTACAGCAAAAATCATTCCAGGATCTTTACGATGTTCCGACATATGTGAGACAAAACAGAAAACCAAGGAACCCAGAGACATTCTAGCGTTCAACGTCCTTTTGAGAGCAGGAAGGGAGCTGTGTGCCATAACAGGCATGCGGCTTTTTTTTGTATGAACGAATCGTATTTTACACGCGGCAAATATATGCATAATAAGGTTAATATAGATCAATTGCTATGAACTCTTTTATTGTCATGATTATTATTTCAGGACAAACTTTCGCAAAGGAAAATCCACTCGAATGATATAATCTACCTGTTCCGCATAGGATAAACAGCGGGACCCAAAATTGGGAGGAATGGAAATGTCTGTCAACGCAAGTGCGGAATTTGATTATGAAATCTGCAACAACAGAATTAAACCTATAGCAGAGGCATTGATAAAGAAGTATGAAGAGCTCCGCCATATAGATCCTGACAAGATCCTCTTCATAGTAAACCACAAGAGCGCAGGCAGCAAAAAACAAATGGTCCTGGCAAAAACGAGCAGGATATCGCCCAAATGGACGGAAATCCTCTACCAGCTTGGTGCTTGTTCTTATTTCTATATGGTCGAATTTTATGAAAAAACGACAGCCGCTATGGACGAAAGCCAGATGGTTGCGCTCATATACAGGGAGCTGCGCCGTATAGGACCGGAGGGTGAAATACTTACCCCCGACATCCATGACTGGTGGCAGGTGCTCATGGGGCTTGGCCGTCATTGGTTCTACCCGGACAATACATGTCCGAACCTACTGGATGATAATGTTGACTGGAAAAAACTGATGGGGAAATATTACGAAGAGATCCATACTTCAGAATAGGAAAACGTATTCCAGATCGTAGGCAAAAAGATATAAAACAAGTCTTGGAAGACAGCCGGAAAAAAATACAGGTGAACGCATACCACCGCGTCCACCTGTATAGTGGTTCCAGAGTGCCGCGCAACGCGAGGCCGCGGCGCTATCAGGTACTAAGGCATATTTGCTCATATTCCGGTGTGCCCCCGCTGTTGTGTGTGATGCTGAATATCTCTGTGATCGGAAGCTTTTTCCAGATAGTTTCTATGCCTGATCCATAGACGATCTTCATATCATAAAAACCGAAAAGAGAGCTGCGGGATATATCAAGTTTCCGTTTTTCCCTTTTTTTAAGAGGCTTATCTCCAAGGAGGTTCTCCGACCAGTTTTCCGTTCCGATCCGCAAGATATAAATTCCCTTGATTACAAATTCGGAATCGTTGATAAATAGAAGTGCTTCCTCATCCGGTATGCCGCTGTCTGTTGTGCTGCTTTCTGCGGAGCAGGCCTGCGGGGTGGCCAAAAAAAACAGTAAGGCCAACAATATTAAGCTCTTTTTTAACATAGTAAACGCCCCTTCCGTTGCATTCACATATCTTATATTTTTATCCAGTGCATGGATAAAAAGGGGAAGTGTTTTTCTCTGTCTATCCCACCAAGGCAATATAAAATTCTGTACGGCCGCAGTCACCTTATGTCCATTTTTCACGAACCAGGATCTTCTCGTCCCACTTTAGTTCAGCCAGAAACCCACGGGCCTTCATTTCATCAAGGGCCGGAGATATCTCTTTGCGCATGGAGCAGGGGACTTCGAGTTTTATTTTGACTGCTTCTCCATATAAAGTGTTCTGACGGTCATCGCCAAAGCCCCACTTCCTCAGTGTTGTTGTGATGGTCTTTGAATAGTCATATCCACAACTTATCTCCAGCGCATTGTTAAGCTCCATCTCCACAGTTCCTGCCTCTGTCACTGCAAGCTCCGCCGCCTGGCCGTATGCATCTATGAGGCCGCGAACGCCCAGCTTGATTCCGCCAAAGTAACGTGTCACGACAATTAATGTGTTGTCCAGAGAATGTCTTTTAATAGTGCCAAGAATCGGGTGCCCCGCAGTCCCTGCGGGCTCTCCTGCATCGGAGCAGTGTTCAAGCGGCTGGTCAATGCCGACACGATACGCCCAGCAGTGGTGATTTGCCTTGGGATATAGGGCTGAAACTCCCTTAATAAGCTCTGTGGCCTCATCTGCCGAAAGCGCAATGCGGATAGAGCCGATAAAGCGCGATCGTTTTACGGTAAGTTCTACGTCAGCATCATTGCGGGGTGCTGTAAAAACAAAGAGCCTTACTGTTTCTGCCATGCTTTTTCAAGGTGCCTCAGTGTTGAAAGCAGCGCTTCTGATATGACACGCACCTCGCCGATCACGGGCATGAAGTTTGTATCGCCGTTCCAGCGCGGGACTATGTGCATGTGCAGATGCTGGTCGATCCCGGCGCCGGCAACTTTACCCAGATTCATCCCAAGATTGAAGCCATGTGGGTTCATTACTTCCGTCAGGACATTGTGTGCCTTCTGACATAGCGACATCATCTCTATGATCTCATCCTGCCTCAATCCCGGCAAGTCCGCGGTGTGGCGATATGGCACGACCATAAGATGTCCAGGATTGTATGGGAACGCATTCAAGATGACAAAACAGGTCTTGCCGCGATGAAGGATGAGATTTTTTTCATCATCATCGAGCTTTGGAAAATCGCAGAAAATACAGCCCGTTCCTTTTGTCTCATTGTCGTCTGAATTGGATGTGATGTATTCCATGCGCCACGGAGCGAAAATTCTGTCCATTGATGCCCCCACCTTTTAAAAGACCGAGTTTAGGCAATAAAAGCCTTGAAATATAACACGAATAATTCCCTTAAGGAGAAAGTTGCTATTTAGATACCGAGTCTAACTTAATTGTATCCTATAATTCAGATGTGTCCAATATAGATTTTTACAAGATATTATTAAAAAGCTTTGCTATAACCGGATCCTATTTTTAGATTTTTGCTATTTTGGACAGCAGTGGGTTTATCCTATGCATTTCCTTATATAGTTGTGTAGGGTTACTAGATTATAAAACTATCAGCATTTTTACGCTTTATATCATGAATTTACAATGTATAATAATTCAAAATATTTAAAATTATAAAAAATATTTAACCACAAGGAGTGGATGTTACAATGAACAGGCATTTAAAATTTGTTGTTTCTATGCTGGTAATGTCGATGTTTATTCTTTTTGCCGGAACGGCGTTTGCCGAGAAGGCACATGAAAGACGAATAAGGCTGGCGACAGAACTTATTCGTGATATGACGGCTCAGGATGACGTGGAGACCATGGCTTCGGTAGTAAAGTCAAGCAAGGGGATTGCGATATTCCCAGCCGTTACGAAAGCTGGTTTTGGTATAGGCGGTCAGACGGGAGAAGGATTGGTCTTTCTGCGCAGTCCTGACGGAACATGGAAGGGACCTGCGTTTATGGGTATTTCCGGTGCCTCGATAGGACTTCAGATCGGAGTGCAGTCTATAGGACTTGTTCTGGTCATCACAAATGAAGAGGGGCTCCATGCTTTTACAGGAGGAAACAGCTTCAAGCTTGGCGCTGATGTCTCGATAGCGGCAGGTCCTGTGGGACGAAGCGCCTCTGCCGGGACAAACGCTCCCATGAAGGCCTCCATCTATAGCTATTCGATGACGAAGGGGCTCTTTGCAGGAGTTTCAGTCGGGGGCAGTGTCATCAACCAGAACAGAGATGCGAACCGTGCATACTGGGGACGCGATATGTCTACAAAAGCAGCCCTGAAAAGGTCGGCGAATGATAAACGCGTAAAGCCGCTCATAGCCGAACTTAAAAAGCTCATCAACAAAGCGCCGAAATAGATCTTACTTGTAATTAGAAAAAAGAAGGGGCTGCACCCGTACGGGTGCAGCCCCTTCTTTTTGGGCGCTTTAAAACGCCCCGCTCCGGCTTCTCCTAAGAGTCTGCCAGACTTAACGCCGCCGTGTAACTGAAACTGCGATGACTTGGACCTAAAAACTTGGAGCTATGTTTCTTGGTTGCTGGTGATCGTTATAATCAATTGCTATCGACGGACGGGGCGACTTACAAGCAAAGGATAGTCTGAAAAACTAAAACTGTCATCAGTAGTGTGACTCAAGCTACTGAATAAAAATTCCAGTAAATGTTCCTATCAGTAAATAAAATGAGAGTCTGCAATATTCTCTTCTAATCCCCATACATGGACAAACTCTTTTACGGCGTGGGGATCATAATTATTGTTAATATCATTTCTCGTCGTCGCATAGCCTGCCGCAGCCGTCACTGTTTTTGCGGTCAGAAGGAGACGGAGTCGCGGCGTTGATCCTATTACCATGTTTACAGCCCCCGCCCTCCATCATAAGATCATATATTGGGACGTATATAGCAAGCAGGGTTTCTGCATTCTCCTTACATCCATGACCCAGCGGATTATGTTTGGAGCATTCATTATCCGGACAAAGCGGGACGATTTTCTTTAAGGTATCCAGGTCTCGAGCACCAGCGACTATAGCGTTGAGTACCATATTCTTTGTAACCTTCGTTGAAGCGCAGACAGGATAGTTGCTTGGAGCATCCCTCCAGAATTTGTCAATGTCCGCCATTTTGTAATATCTCCCTTCATTCACTGTGGTCTGACCCAATCGTTTGATTCTGAATATATCATAAATCACCATTCTGAGTAAAAAAATAATGCTTTTAGCAGGCTAAAAAATTACAAATCGTCTGATATTGAACGCATCGGCACATCTGCAAGTGCAGTGAAACCAAAATCAATATAGAAGGGGAGCCCCTCCTCTGTTGCAAGCAACACAAACTCATCTGAAAACTGCCGGGCTTGCTGAACAAGCTCCTTCATATGTCTGCGGGCGAGGCCGCGCCTTCTGAAAGCAGGCAGGGTCGCGAAGTAGTACAGGCCGCAAGCGCTTGCGCTGCTATGAAGCAGTGCTGCCGAGGCAGGGCGGTCTTCCGTCATCAGTAAAAATAGTCTGTTATCCCGCTGCCTGTTGAGATAATCAGCAAAAAGGCAATATTCATCCGGAACTGAAATGTCTCCGCCAAACCCCTCCCATACTGTCGACGCCCAGTCAGATACCATTTCGTCCGAAACCGAAACGATATCATTGTCGCGCTCCCATTCTCCAGCCACAGCCGGATTGAGCGACATTGCAGTGTAGCGGCGCCGTACTGAAAGACCGGCTGAATCCAGCGAGGCGGAGAAAGATGGGCTAAAGTCATAGAGCTGGGGAACGACGAAAGGAAGCTCTTTCTCCTTAAAGAAATCCAAAACTTTTGAAAGCTCGTCAACGGTGGCGCGCGGAGTGAAAATAGCATAATTTTCTCCCGCGTAAGGCAGTCCGGTCGCAGCCGCAAGTGAGCCTGACAGCAGTTCAAGAACCTGACCGTTTCCGCCTATCATATTGGCAAAAGAGAAGAGGTTTTCAGTAAAAGCATCCAGCTTGCACATGTTATCAGCTCCGTAAAGTTTATAATTTGTAGTGAAACGCAGACCAACACATCTTTTGCGTTTAGTTGTTCAGTGTTTCCTTAAGCATTTAGCATAGTATAACAAAATGGGGGTGTTTGGGTGTGACGAAGCCAAAGAAGATAAAAAAAATAAAATCGGGAGACGGTTTCAGTTTAGGGGAAGACGGCGGGCCGCTGAGCGTATCACTTGGTGTGCTGCTTGAGAAAGAGTCGGAAAAAGAGAAAAACGTAATTGATCGGCATGGTTCTTTGACCTCTGAAGATACAGGAGAAAAGAGAGTCCCTCCGTCAGAAGTCGGCCATATTTCAAAACTCAGCAAGGTTTCACTGCAGCGGCGTACAGCCGGGTGCGGCGGAAAGACAGTAACTCTTGTGACGATACCTAAGGACGCAGCGATAGATCTTGAAGCTCTTGCCAAAGAAATGAGGAAAGGGCTTGGATGCGGCTCCAAAGTAGAAAAAGGGGGCATCTTTCTGCAAGGGGACATTGTTGAAAGAGTGGAGGATTGGTTTTTAAAAAGAGGAGTCAAAAAAATCATAAAAGGTAATTAGACGAAGTATGGAGGTTTTTGCAAGATTAAAAGAGTAAGATACCTTTGATATTTATTGACATACGGCAGGAGATAAAAAATACCGCGATATAAAATCGCGGCAAATAAAAGTGTCTATAAAATAAAAGGATGATCCCGGAGGTGATTGTATCCTTAGGTTATCACGTCCTGAGGGGCTGACACTTCTCGTCTTCATATCTGCCAGATCGGTTATTTTCTGTTCACAAGCCAGACCCCGCTTAGTATCATAGCGCCGCCTATAAAAAGCCATATCGTGAAGCGCTCGCCAATTAGGAAATAGGCAATGATCACACCGGCTATAGGCTGAATGAATTGGAACACTACAACTTTTGCGACTGGAAACGCCGCAAGGGCCTGAAACCAGAAAAGGTATGCCAGCGCAGAGGAAAAAGCGCCAAGAAATACCAGTGCGGACCAGGTCCCCAATGTAAAGGAAGGGATAACCGAAAAATCACTGCCGATAGTATATACAAAAATTGTCGCTGAGATAAGGGAAAAGAACATCTCCCAGAATATTACAAAAGCAGGGGGCAGATCCGTTTTGAGTGCCCCACGCGAAATAACGAGGAATACAGCCCAGTTCAGGACGGAAAATAGCATTATCATGTCACCGGTACTGCCGAAACTGCCGGTTGTCGCAGTTCTCCTTGTGCCGAGGCCGATAACAAGCAGGACGCCTATCGCAGAGAATATGAGTCCGAATATGCCTGTTTTGGATATTTTTTCTTTTAGGAAAATCCTGCTGAGGATCGCGACAAGAGCCGGAGACGCTATCATCATCCAGTTTGCGTTGGCGGCTCCGGCAGTCTTCATCGCATAGCTCTGTATGGCCTGGTGAAAGAAAATCCCCTGGAAACCCATGAGGAAAAGGGGCAAGGCTTCTGATTTCGTAGGCAGGCGAAGTGAACCTTCAAGACATATGCCCACAAACAGTACGGGCATGCCTATAACCAGGCGCAGCCAAAGTATCAACATCGGCTCAGCCTGGGCGAGAGCCAGCTTTGTCGCCGCAAAGCTGCCACCCCATATCGTGACGGTGGTGAGGATCATCGCATAGTCAATAGGGCGGACTGATTTTTGTGTAAGGGTGTTGGGCGATGTAGTGGACATCTGTTGGATCATGCCTCCAGAACAGCTTATTTTTCAATAGATTATAACCCATATTACTTCGCTTATTGATAAATTATCGGGTAAAGGGTATATAATCTGAAGGTTTGATTTCAGAGAATAAGTTTTCTTCATGGAGGCAATGTTTTGAGAAAAAAATTTGTTGCTGCAATTTTTATAATTTCTTTGTTTGTCTTATCCCCTGTTGGTGGTCAGGCCATTGCAGAAGAGGCAGAGCCTTACGACATTGTTGTTGTCGGAGCCGGGACGGGCGGATGTGCCGCAGCTATACAGGCAGCCAGGATGGGGATGTCGGTGGCTCTCGTAGAGCAGTCCGACTGGGTCGGAGGACAGATGACCGGTGCCGCAGTAAGTACTATGGATGATAAGACAATGACACGGACCGGAATCTATCTTGAATTTATCAATAGGGTACGTGACTTCTACTCTGCATGGGGAAAAAACGTCAACGTCTGCTACTGGGGAAGCGACACAATTGCTTTTGAGCCATGGGTAGGGCAGAAAATACTGCTGGAGATGCTCGGCGAAACAGGACATGTTAAAGTGATCCTCAAAGCTAAACTTCTATCGGTTAAAAAATCAGGCAACAAAGTTGTTTCGGCTGTTTTTGACGCTGACGGCAAGAATATCAGGTTAAACGCCAAGATATTTATAGATGCCACAGAGTGCGGTGATTTCATCCCGATGACAGGTGCACGTTACCGTGCCGGAAACAGTGTCTCCCCGAAGATAGACAAAGAGGGCATAATCCAGGATATTACTTATACTGCAGTCATTAAGCGATATCCGGGAGGACTTCCTCCGGAACTTAAGGTTTCGGTGCCGCCGCCCGGCTACACAGAATATCTTTTTAAATTCAGGGCTATAATCAGAAAGGACGGGAATACCTGGCCCGGAGAATATCCCTTTGACGTACCGACCCACAACGCCTACCGCGCAATGCCGGACTTGGCAAGCAGGGCTGTTATTGACGGCGGAGATCCGACAACATGGCCATTGGTAACAAAAACTGCAATAAACTGGGCAAATGATTATCCGGGTAAGGACAGCGGCGTACCCGGCCTTTCAGTAGAATTCCTTGAGAGCCGAAATTATCGCCTTTACTCAGAACGCATGGCTATGGCCAAGACCCTGGCGTTCATTTATTACATGCAGCATGAGCTTGGTATGTCCGACTGGTCTGTAGATGACAGGCAGGGCTATGGCGGCTGGTTCAGCAATAACTGGCAGGAGTGGAAGGAGATGCCGGAGCGTTATGCTCCCATCCTTAAGCACTTTCCGCCATTCCCATATGTGCGTGAGAGCAGAAGGATCATCGGCATCACAACGATGACGGTTGATGATATCAGAAAAGACCCGATACTCAAGAGGACCGTTAAGAACATCCCTGACAGCGTTGCACTGGGCGAATATCCAATAGATATTCATGGCAACCACGATACGAAATATTTAGACAAAGATCTCGGTGAAACGGCTGAAAAGATCCCCAATGACGGGCAGGGCGAGGGAGGTCTTTTTCAGATACCTTTCGGTGTCCTGATACCAGAAAAGGTAAACGGACTTCTTGCTGCAGAGAAGAATATCTCCGTTTCGCGCGTAGTTAACGGGACAACGCGCCTCCAGCCTGTCACTATGCTTACGGGACAGGCTGCCGGAGTGATAGCCGCACTGGCGGTTCAACAAAAGGTACAGCCGCGTGCTCTACGCCCTCTCGATGTACAGAGTGAACTGTTGAGGGCTAAGGCGCGCCTCTCCCTTTACCGTTTTGAGGATGTACCGGAATATTCGGTATCATGGCCCGGAGTGGAAGCTTCAACTCTGTACGGCTACATGGATCCACGCGCAGAAACGAACTTCGGTGTATATGAGGAAATGCACTGGGTCGAGATAAGGGATGCCTTCCGCAGAGCCTTCGGCATCAGAGATTTTCCAAAAAGGGATATGCAGGAACCGGTGCGGGTAGATGAATTTTCAGAATGGCTCAAAGAGCTTTACAAAAAAGACCTCAAAAGATATGAGGATGTGATAGATGAACTTACGGGCACAAAGGTGCTGACAAAGGGCAAACTGGCCTCCACTGTGTTCAGCATAATGAAAGTCTCCCCGGCGGTAAACAAGAAATAGCGGAGGGAAGCGAAATATCCTTCCCTCTGCTATATTTTTGCAGGGTTTCTGATTTCTTGATCCAGTTTTCTTATAGTTGCAAAAAAAATTTTTTATTGGTATTTTAATAAATCATCTCATCTGGATCCGCTGTTCCAGATCCTGTCCAGCCTGGGACCGGAGGGATCTGCCTGTCTTCAGGAGTGACGGGAACGTCGATGAGACATGGGCTGTCTTCTGCGAGGCACTTAGTAAAGATCCTCTTAAAATCGGAGAGTTTATCAGCGCGGAATCCCTTGAACCCCAAAGATTCTGCAAATTTAACGTAATCAACATTGGAAAAGTCGGTAAACTGAGAATACCATGGCGTAAGTTTCTCTCCTGTCTGGACATACTCAGTTCCCCTTATCCAGCCGAATGTCTGGTTGTTGAAGAGGATATAAATGATTTTGAGCCCCAGACGCGCCGCTGTCTCAAGTTCCCCGGCACAGAATCCGAAACTCCCATCGCCGACCAGGCCTATTACCGGCGTGTTCTGTGATACCCCGAATCTTGCCCCGATTGCAGCAGGTATCGCATACCCCAGCGCGCCCATTGAAAAATTATAGGCGGTGCGCCGCCCCGCTTTTTCAAGGCGCATGAAGCCTGCTGAATAAACCGCCGAGGTTCCCGGGTCTACGGCAAAAAATGCATTGTCCGGAACGATCTTTTCTATAGTCCGAACCAGTGAGAGCGGGTGGATGTTATCCCCCTCCATGGTCATAAGCGCCTGGAGCTTTTTCTCATGTACGGCTCTTTCTCTTGCGACACGTGCCACCCAGTCTTTGCGGCACGGAGTTTTTTTATTATCAAGAGCGGAGATAAGGCCCCTCAGCGTTTCGCGGGCATCGCCGAAAAGGGGCAGCGCATTGTAATTATTGCCAAGCTCGCGCTCGGACGTGTCTATCTGGATGAAAACCTGGCCTGATTTGGGGTTTGGGATACTCCAGCTGTCCGTGGATGCAGAATCCGTACTTGAGCCGACAAAGAGGACGAGATCTGCGTCCATTATGATATCGTTTCCCCATTTTCGTCCGCCGCGTGCTCCGATCACGCCGAGCGACAGAGGATGGTTTTCTGGAATTGCCCCCTTTGCATTGATGCTGCTGCCCATTGGCATATTCTGTTTTTCTGATATGGATTGTACCTCGCGCCAGGCGCCTGAATGCACGACCCCCTGTCCGCATATCATGACAGGACATTCTGCCTTGGCGATGAGATCTGCCGCCATGGCAATATCCTCCTGCGCCGCGGTGCTCCGACAGCCGGGAAAGGTTGCATAACGCGGCTGTGCGTAAACCTCGCTGTCTGGTACCTCGCTGTCGAATATGTCGCTCGGTATCCTGATATGAACAGGCCCCGGCCTGCCTGTAGTCGCAGTTCTAAAGGCACGGCGGAAGAGATGCGGAAGCTCCTCAGGTCTGTTTACAGTATAACTGTCCTTTGTGATACTCTTGAAGAGTGCTGTCTGGTCGCAGCCGGTCAGCATATTGTTCGTGCCGAATTTGAGCGGTATATCCGAAGTTATACAGATAAGCGGCACACATGACTGGAATGCTTCTGTGACGCCAGGTATCATGTGTGTGCACCCTACGCTCGGTCCCTCGCACACCCCCACCTTTCCGGATGATTTTGCATAGGCATCAGCCATAAAAACTGAGCTGCGCTCATCACGGCAAAGGTGGTAATGTATATCAGGATAATCCTTCCAGGCACGGTAGAGACTCAAAGTTGTCTCGCCTGGGAGGCCAAAGATGTCTGTAACTCGATATCCCCTCAGCATTTCCAATGCTGCTCTGCCTGAATTCATTGAAATTACTCCCTTCAGCTAAACACATGGCTCATCATAAATGATTTGTTTTTTCAGTTTAAGATTACAGGAAAATGCCGCATTGGTCAAGGCTTATTTTTGAAAGCAGGCAAATATTATTTCATAAAACATTTAAAACACTTGCTAATACAATAAGAATAACCTTACCACACCTCTATTATGAGAATATTTGACATCACATGTCCATTTCATTATAATGATGCCATTAGCTACTCTTTGATGATGAATGAGGGAGGGATATTTTATGAGTAAAAAGCGGATTGTAATTGCCGGCGGGGGGTGGTAAGGGATTATTCTGTTTTTTCAACACTCTGCATAAGATTATCAAGATGGCGGCGCATAGTAAGTTTGGCCATATCGGCATCCCTCTGTTCTATTGCCTCAAAAATTTTTCTGTGCTCGGTGTTATAGATATGTCCGGTT
>JAJFTP010000068.1 GCA_021372895.1 Synergistaceae bacterium | reverse complement strand
CGGCAAAAAATTTAATTTTCTCAAATTCTGCGATCGCCCAAACGAAAGGATCGTCTGTAAAAATATCGACGGTATAGATTACATTATATTCCTCGTTCCGGTGATGATAAACGGCAAAGCGGCCGCACAGGTGCAGGGAGTCGTGAAATCATCCGCTCTTGACAACCTTGTTGATCAGAAGATATACGACGGAGATGGCCAAATCCAGCTGCTAAGGAGCGACGGTTCATATATATTAAGCGGAGGGCTTTGGAACAGCGCCGGAGACACCGGCAGCTTTTTCGACTTTATACAGTCGGTAAGACTCAACAACGAAATTGATCTTGAGGAAATAATCAACAGATTTAACAGCAGAAGGGATCTATCCTTGGGCTATACCTACGAAGGCCTGCCGCGTCTGGCATATTTTTCTCCGCTGGGGCTTGAAGACTGGTACATAGGGGTATCCATAAAAGGAAAGACTATTGGCAGCGAAACGGCGGAAGTCAGGAAAAATGCCTCCATGTTGCTGCTTCAAATGGGAATGATCTTTGCCTTACTGATAATTTACATAATATACATGGAGCGGCGTTCGGCTCGTAATATATCCCGCACCGGCCGGATGACGGAAGGGCTGATCGCCAACGTACAGGGCGGGGTCCTGAAGTGCAGGATGGACGATAGATTCACTTACCAATATCTCAGCGGCAGTTTTGCAGAAATGGCCGGCTGCGATTCACCCGAAGAGGCAATTAAAATCTATGACAAGAGCTTCTGGAACAGCATAGTTGCCGAAGACGTTGAGAAAACACGTTCATCGATCATGGGACAGCTCAATGACAAGGGCAGTTTTGAAGTTATATGCCGTATTGTGCGGAAAGACGGGGGCGAGATCTGCGCCATCTGCAAGGGTGAAAGAATGCGCGAATATGACGGCAGCTATTCGATATACAGTGTAATGCTCGATATCACACATACGCAGCGTGCCATTGAAGAATTGCGCGTTAACGAAGAACGTTACAGGATAGCAATGGAGCAGGCCAATATATTTGTATTCGAATATGACCCGTCGACAGACACCATATACAACTCTGAAAAAATGTCCATAAAATTCAATGTGGAGCCCGTAATGGAAAACATTACAGAATACTTTGAGATCCTCAGCAAGGACCCAAAAGAGTCCGAACATGCCAAAGCTTTTATCGGCATTCTGAATCAGGTAAGAGGCGGCGCCAAAAACGCAGAAGCCTCATATTACCGCTATACCGCCGAAGGAAGCCTTATATACATCAAAACACACATTACGGGCGTGTTCGACAGCGAAGGCAATCTTATAAAAGCCGTCGGCATTATTAAAGACATAACTGAGCAAAATGACACAAAAATAAAATACCTCAAGTCAAAAAAATACGGAAATATCCTTTCATCCCTCTATGACCGCTCTTATGAATTTGACGCAACAAACGACAGGGTTACCGATGGAATGGAATATACCACCAATATTTTAGGCCTCTCTCCCGAAGGACCGTTCTCGCCCCTGGCCCGGATATTCGCAGACAGGTGCGTACATCCGGAAGACAGACAGTTATTCCTTAAATTCAACTCATGTGAAGGGGCTGCGGAATTATTTGAAAGAAAAGAGACAGAGCTTGATTTTGAATTCCGCTCCGCAGATTCTGATAAAAAGGACAAAGGAGAATACAGATGGAACTCCGCACACATGTCTATATATATAGACCCCTCTGATTCAACTCTACGCGCCAGAATTTTTGTCCGTGATATAACTGAATCTGCATCCGCGTCTGAGATGCTGAAAAATAAAGCAGAGAGGGATTCTCTGACAAACCTTTATAACAGGAGCAAGACAGAAGAGCTGATAAACAAAACTCTTGAGGAAGACACAGTTGCGGATAAAACGAGAATAAATGCACTGCTATTAATCGACCTTGACAACTTCAAGAAAGTCAACGACATGATGGGACATCTCTTTGGCGATGCGATGCTGACTGAAGTTACAAAAATACTGAAAAAAACGTTCCGTTCCTCAGACATCATGGGACGCATCGGCGGGGATGAGTTTGTAGTATTTATGAAAGATATCCCGAACATGGACATAGCTGTCAAAAAAGCCAGAGAGGCAAACAACGCGCTCAAATTTATACATAAAGGAATCGCCGATAGTTTTTCACTTTCAATAAGCATCGGCATCGCTTTCTCACCTGCAGACGGCACGACATTCAGCGACCTCTGCGGCAGGGCGGACATTGCGCTTTACTGCTCAAAGGACACAGGCAAAGGATGCTGTAATATTTACAATGCGGATGACATGGGGACTGAGTTCGGGCGTGGAAGCACAAACCTTTCATATGACGAGCCCCGCAGGATAAATGACGAGACATTCGAAGAGAATCCGCCGAAACATATATTCCGCATCCTTTACGGTGCAAAAAACATGGATATAGCGATCAAGCTGGTCATGGAACTGATAGTAAGACATTACAATTTTTCACGCGCGTATATATTTGAAAACACTCCTGACGGACAGGGATGCTCAGAGATATACGAGTGGTGCAACGACGGGGTCGAGCCCCATATCCACATGCTGCAAAACTGCCGCTATGGGAAGGAACTGCGCAATTACCAAGATGACTTTGACAGCAGAGGCATCTATTCCACTATCGGCTCCAACCCCGGATTATTTGAACATCAGAAAAATTTTGAAGGCCAGCAGATAGCCGGCTCAATCAAAATCGCACTGATGGACGACGGAGCATACAGAGGCTTTATCGGTTTTGACTGCATGGACGAAAGCATCATGCTCCCTTTGCAGGATATAGACAACGTATCGATGTCAGGCCAGGTAATTGCCGCCTTCCTGATCAGGGAGCTGTTGGCGCAGAAACTGGATGCAAAAATAAATACATTCAAAGCTGCTCTGAATGACATGAATTTCTGCTCATTGATAATTGATGCGGACACACATGAGATACTCTTCGCAAACAAAGAGGCTCTTTCTTTATTCCCTGAGATAAAACCGGGCACAAAATGCCATCATGCCCTCTTTAAAACAAATTCTCCCTGCGGAGTATGCATCATAAAAAACTATATATGCGACAGGTCCGCAGATTATAAAATATCCCTGCCAGGTATGGGCACATCCTTTGAATGTAAAGTGATCCCTGTCGAATGGACCAAACACAGGAATACATATATGCTCCGTTTTTCTGAGATATCAAAATCATAACATGCCTTCCTGCCGCAAGAATCAATAGACAATCTCCATGCCAAAAGATACAATCTGTCGAAACGCTGAATGCTAGGGAATACGGCGCAACTTGTTTTTACACAGGAGGTATTATTATGGCCAATTCAGCAAACCGCTACAACAAGACCTACTCTGTCTCGTGGGAACAGTTACAGCAGGACTGCAGGGCTCTCGCATGGAAGCTTCTGGATCAAAGGAAGGACTGGAGCAGGATCATAACAATCGCACGCGGAGGGCTAGTTCCTGCTGCGATAATTGCGCGTGAACTCGATATACATCTTGTTGATACGATATGCATATCAAGTTATACAATGAAAGACCAGGGTGCCGCAAACATCCTGAAGCGTCCTGACCTTGCCGGAGTCAACGGGACATGGCTCATCATCGACGACCTCGTCGATACAGGCAAGACGGCCAAAATCGTCCGGGACATGTTTGTCGGTGCACATTTCGCAACTGTCTACGCCAAACCGGAGGGGCGCCCGATGGTCGACACATTCATAACGGAAGTCAGCCAGGATACATGGGTCCTCTTCCCATGGGACAGCGCGCCGTCAACCGCGTTCATCCCGCCTATCATAAACATGTAGCTTTTAAAACCATATCAGCCGTATATTTTCCGGCATCTGCAAAGGACACGACAATAAAACATTCCGTTCCGGCACGGGGCGTCCCCCTTTGCCCTTGACATAATGGGATAAAAGGGTAAAATATATAGCTTGTAGTGATATGCAACTTACAAGGAGGTGAGTAAATGAGCAATAAGCTGGTTTATATTTCCGGTACTCCGTTTTGGATTACACCGGAAGGACGCTTTGTCGCAGTCGAGATCAAAAACGGCCTGCCGATCGAGCGGACAGTCATGCGCACCACAGTAAAAAGCCGTTAAGCGGCATTGACCAGAAACCACGCCATTTGAGTTTTACAGGGAAACGAACATGAAGAACCAAATTCAGCACAGGTTCAGACAGGTTGACAGTTCATCAAGATGATATGATTCAAACCTCTGAACCGGTGCCGTGGGGCTTCAACCACAGAAATTCCACGCAGCTTCCTTCATTCAATTTAATTCCTTTTACTTATTCTTTCAAACTTTTTTATTTACATGCCATATATTTTTTCTGCTTGACAAAAATTATCAGGGAGAATAGATTGTTTAGTATCTTATAATATCTATTATATACAGATTTTTGATATAGTAATAGTATAGGAGGTGCATTTATCAGAGCTTTCTTACGTCAAAACAGGATCGAGGCGGGCATAATGCATCCTGATCACCAGCAAAAGCCGACCATGGAAAGACCGCGAAGTTATCTGCCAGTGTTGTTGTTGGTTTTATGTCTTGTCGTAGTCTTCTTTCTTATTTTTATCTCAAACGTCCAAGAAAACCGCCGTAACGAGGAAACCCGGCAGATATCAGAAATTGCGAGTATGTGCGCCGGAAACATCAAAGACCGCTTAGACATATATACGAGCTTAGTAAAGGCGGCAGCGAATCAGATATCAGCCACGGGCGGCCCGAATGACCCAGCCGCGATACAACTTTTAAAGCAGTCCGTTGTTGGGACTGACTTCGTGTCTATGGCAATAACTTTCCCCGATGGCCGCTTTCTTACGACGGACGAAGGGAAATTCCCTCCGCCTGACACATCGCTGATAACAGACAGAATTATTATAAGGACTAGGACAATGGCAGGCGCGGATTACATATCCGTCATAGTGCCGATAACTCAAGGCAGAAACGTTGCTGCAACCATCCGCGGACTTATCCCTGCAAACAGGCTAAAAAATCTTATAAATCAGAATATTTTCAGGGGACAGGGGTACATACACATTATCCGAAGCAACGGCGAATTCATCCTTAGGAGCAATCATCGGAACGCCATCTGCCGGACTACACACAGCAACATATTCGATGTCCTTGCAAAAGCCAGTTTTAACAGCTCTTTGACCCAGGACGACCTGAAAGCGGCAATGAAAAAAGGTGCGGATATATCCTTCAGTTACGCCTACATGGGGCGCCTGCGTATAGCATACTTTAAACCAGTCGGCACAGAGGATTGGTACGTAGGCATATTTGTTCCGGGGGAATATGTCGCAAGCCGCATAGAATCGATAAAAAAGGACGCTGGGCGGCTTGTCTTCCGGATGAGTGCGATCCTTCTCCTTCTGATTTTTTATATATTGTACAGGGAGCGCCGCTCCATGCTCGCACTCAAATCGGCAAACAGGATGACTGAAGCGCTTATAGCCAACATACCGGGCGGGGTCTTTAAATGTAAAATGGATGACAGGTACACAATTGAGTATCTGAGCAGCGGTTTTACGAAACTCACGGGATGTTCGGATGAAGAGGCATTGGACCTGTATCACCGGAGTTTCTGGAACAGTATTTCACCCCAGGAGAGAGAAAATATCCGCACGGAGATACTGTCACAGATTGAAGAAAAAGACAGCTTCGAGGTCGCATACAGAATGGTCGGAACCGACGGTAACGTTACATCCGTGCTTAATAAAGGAGGCAGGATAACCGAAGACAAAGGGATTGATTCCATATACGGAGTGGTGGTTGATATCACCCGGACGCATAAAATTTTAGAGGAACTGTCTGTCAGCGAGGAACGCAACAAAATTGCGATAAAGGAGGCGAATGTGCTGATTTTCGAGTATGACGCGATAAATGACGTGCTTCATAACTCAGATCTGATAGTGGATAAATTTGGCGTGCCTCCGGTCATCAAAGATTTCATGGCAACTGCTGAAAGCAGCGAGGACAAGACCTTTATCAGCTTCTTTTCACATCTTGCATCACTGACTCCGGAGAACCGTACTGCCTCGGCCAGCTATGATTACCATACGCCGAGCGGCTCCTTCTGCCATATCGAGATACATCTGACAGGGATTTTCAGCAATAACGGCGGACTGGTAAACGTCATCGGTGTCATCGAAGATATGACAGAGCAGAAGGACACTGAGATAAAATGGCTGAGGACACAAAAGTACAAGGAGATTCTTGCAAAGCTTTATGACCGAATGTTTGAGTTTGACATCACAAACGACAGAATAATAACCGGCAGAGGATATTTAGCCGGGTATGCTGAGTTGTCCGACAGCTGCAGCGAGATAGCCGAAGTATTTGTAAATACATATGTCCATCCTGACGACAGGGAGAAATTATCATCGATTTCTTCGCCTAAAAGTATTATAGAGCAATATAAAAAAGGGACAACGGACTTCGACATAGAATACAGAATTTTAAATTATGCTGATAATACTTATAGATGGAATACAGCCCATATAACGATATTTATCGACCAGTCAGACTCCGCGCTGCACATGCTCTGGTTCGTAAAGGACATAAACGAGGATAAAGAACGTATAAAACAGCTCTTTGCCAAGGCGACGAGAGATCCTCTTACAGGACTTTTCAACAGGGGACATGCGGAAGAACTTATAAAGGCAAAGATGGCCAAGGATTCGGAGAAGACACCGCGGCCTCTGAATGCGCTTATGATCATAGACCTGGATAACTTCAAGGGCGTCAATGACCTCATGGGACATCTTTTCGGCGATGCGATCCTCACAGAGACAGCAAGGAGGATCCAGGAGACATTCCGTTCGACAGATATAACAGGACGCATAGGCGGCGATGAGTTCATCGTCTTCATGAAGGACATCCCCAACAGCCGCATTGCAATTAAAAAGGCGGAGATCATTTGTGAAAGGCTTAAAAATCTACATAACGGGGGCAGAGGAAAAATTCCCCTGACCGCAAGTATCGGGCTCGTTTTTTCACCGCAAGACGGCAATGAGTTCCGAGATTTATACAACAAGGCTGATATAGCACTCTATCATGCGAAAAATTCCGGTAAGGCATGTATCACGGTTTATGACCCTGATATGGGGGACAGTTTTGCACACAATAACAATCTTGCAGATATAGACAATATCAACGGCACAGAGGGACATTTTGTCGACAACCCCGAAACTCATGTCTTCAAGATACTTTACGGGGCAAAGGACATGGGCATTGCAATAAAGAGCGTTATAGAGCTTATTGTGAGGCACTTCAACTTTGCCCGCGGATATATTTTCGAAAATTCTCCTGACAATCGATATTTCTCTGAGGTATTTGAGATATGCAATGAAGGGGTTGAGCCTACAATCCAGCTGCTGCAGAATTGTTCCTACGAGACAGACAGACCGGATTACCGCCTTAACTTCGACAATGACGGGATATTCCTTATGGACATGGAGACTTATACCGGAAACATGCATGATCTGTTTAAAAAACAGAACATAACAAGTCTTATACAGATAGCTCTCACGGAAAACGGATCATTCAGGGGCTTTCTGGGCTTCGACTGCTGTACGGGGGAAAAGACCCTGACTGAGAAGGAGATCCGCTCTGTGATCCTGTCAGGACAGATAATAGCGTCATTCACGCTCAAGGAACTTGCGAAGAGAAAGATCATAGACAGGGTACGCACTATTAAGGAGGACCTCTCGCGGCTCGATTCCTGCGCCTATGTTGTCGATGCGGACAATAATGAGATCCTTTTCGCAAATAAAAAGGCCGAAGAAACTATGCCTGATATAAAAATAGGGGGAGACCGCCTGTCAAATGAGTTTATAGCAGGCGGGGCGGGTACCATGAAGAAATACGTCCCTGAAATCGGTAAGTGGGCTGAGATCACCGTGACGCCCACAGAGTGGCTGGGCCGCGTAAACGCTTACACGGTAATTTTTGACGTTGGCGCCGAACAGCCGAAGGAAGAATAAACGGGGCTGTTGAAGTTGGCAGATACGCCAGTTTTCAGTATATGTGCTTTTTGATCCTATCCGCAGCCTCCTGCATCTTCTCCTCCGAAACAGTGCATGCGATCCTGACATAGCTGCCGCAGTGGGGACCGAAGGAATCGCCTGGAATCACGACAACGCCCGCCTCCTGGATAATTTTCATGGCAAACTGCCATCCGTTCATGCCTGTGCCGGATACATCCAGGAAGAGGTAGAAACTGCCGCCGGGCATGACTGTCTTTATGCCCGGCAAAGATCCGAATACCTCGGCAGCAAATGCAACCCGTCTGCGGAAGAGGCTGACGATATCCTTAACGCGCCCGTCGCAGTTGCGTATTGCGAATTCCGACGCCATCTGGACCATCGTATTGACACTTATAGTCTGAACAACGCCGATGATCTGCATGGTTTTCAATATAGCCGGGGCACCCATTGCATATCCTATCCTCCAGCCCGTCATCGCGTAGCTCTTGGACATCCCGCCTATCATAACGGTGCGATCCTTCATATCGGGAAGCGACGCAAAGGGGACATGTTCGCCTGAATACGCGAACGCCTCGTAAAGTTCATCCGAAACAACCAAAAGGTCATATCTTTCGGCTATATTTGCAATGGCCTCCAGGATCCCGCGCGGGAATAGAGCTCCGGTGGGGTTACACGGGGAATTTACTATGATTGCCTTTGTCCTGGGAGTTATTTTGCTTTCAACCGCCGCCGGATCCGGAATAAAGCCCCGTTCGACGCCGTTCATACAGTAGACGGGCACTCCGCCGGCTTGCAGCACCTGCTGTTCATAGAACGTGAAACAGGGTTCAAGGAGGATAACTTCGTCTCCTGGATCAAGACAGGCCTGCAACGCAAGAAAAGAGGCCTGACTGCCGCCTGTAGTCACAAAAATCTCGTCTATGCCATATATCAGGTCATACCTGCGCATCCAGTACTCCGATATCGCAGAGCGCAGTCCGGCAAGCCCCATTCCCGGCGCATAGTGTGTCGCCCCGCCCTTTGCGGCTTCATAAAGCGCTTCACAGATCTCCGGAGGCGTAGATATGTCCGGTTCGCCAAGAGTGAGGTCGATGCTGCCCCTGATACCGGCGGCAACAGCCGCCATCTTCATCATCGAA
>JAJFTP010000067.1 GCA_021372895.1 Synergistaceae bacterium | reverse complement strand
ATGACGCGGTCGTCATAGGTCCTGAAGGCATCAGAAAAACTCTCGGTTCGATAACGATCCCGTCCGTTGCCATAGGCGGCATAACGCTCGCAAATATACGCTTTCTTGCAGGGTGCGGCTGCTCCGGCATTTCTCTATCGGCGGAGATCATGAAGGCGAACGATCCCGAGAAAAAAGCCGGCGAACTGTACAAAGAGGTCGTACGTGTCCTAGAACACGGAAGGAGGGATTCCAATGGATCCAACAGGTAACAGCAAGAGGATAATTTTCAGGAATGCAGTGCTGGCAGGAGTTTTGGCCGCCGCAGGAGCAGTGCTGTCCGTAGTGTCGATCCCGATGGGCCCGACAAAGTGCTTCCCGTTCCAGCATGCGATCAACGTCATTGCGGGCATAATGCTCGGGCCGCTCTGGGCCGTAGGCGCAGCGTTCACGACAAGCCTTATACGCAACATGATGGGGACCGGCAGCCTGTTCGCATTCCCCGGAAGCATGTTCGGAGCCCTCTTTGTCGGACTGGCCGCAAAGGCTTTGCCCGACAGGTACAAGCTGGCTGCCGCATTCGCTGAGCCAATAGGGACCGGGATCATAGGCGCGTGGGTAAGCTCGGTAATAGTTGCCCCGTTTATCGGTAAAAACATCGGATTCGCATTCTTCTCTGTCTCTTTTCTGATAAGCTGCGTCCCTGGCGCCGCGATAGGAGCCGCTATACTTTACTGCCTTCAGAAAAGAGCCGTATGGGGAAACATTGGAAATGCCGGGGGCCGGCTGAGGAATATGCCGAAATGACAGATTTTTACGGCTTTATTTGCCGCGCTCCTTCTCACACTTTTCGATGAAAAACCGGCCTAACTCCCTTGCCTTTGCCCTCCACTCTTCCTCTGTGCCTATGTTCTCGATCACCCAGTCGGCGCGCCTGATTTTTTCTTCTCTGGGCATCATTTTGTTTTCGCGGCGCAGGATCTCATCCACATCCCAGCCGCGTCTTTTATTGCGCTCCGCCCTCTTTTCAAGCGGAGCGGCCGCGTAGACCACACAATCGATCCAGTCGGGGACCCCGCACTCGTAGAGCAGCGGGATCTCGGCCGCCACCCAGGACGCCCCGGACCTGTCAATGCGCCGTTTTACCTCGATTATGGCAGGGGAGTGAAGAAGCCCGGATGCAAATTCATATTCTTCGTCGTCGCAGAATATCTTGGCTGCGATCCTATCAAGCACCGTTTTCCACTCATCGTCAAAGAAACCCTCGCCCCAGCGCGCTTCAGCTTTGCTCCGGACCTCCGGCAGCTTCCACATGTCCCTGGCGATAGTGTCGGCGTCAATGACGTCTGCGCCCATCTCCCGCCAGACACCGCATAAAGTGCTCTTACCAGCGCCAACGTCGCCCGTTAGCCCTATTATCAGCATGCCATGTACCTCCTTGTGTGTCGTCATTCCTCTCGGCACAGCTATCGGGTATTTCTCCTATAAAGCGCGATGTCGTGTTCCTCTGTATTCCTCCAAAAAGCAGCCGGCTTCCGGCGCCGCTCATAAAGAGGCGTTCACGTGCGCGCGTCATGCCCACATAGCATAGGCGCCGCTCCTCTGAAAGGTCGCTCTCCCCCGCAACGGCACGGGCACTTGGAAATATCCCCTCCTCCATGCCTATCAGGAATACTATCGGGAATTCCAGTCCCTTAGCCGCGTGCAGCGTAAGCAGGTTCACACTGTCTACATTCTCAGCCTGGCTGTCCTGGTCTGTAAACAGGGGAATTTCTGTCAAAATCTGAAATATATCCCCGTCTTCCGGTATAAGAGAAAGGATCTCCATCACGTTTTCGACGCGTTCTTCCCAATCTTCAGGGTGATTCGCCTTCAAATGATCCTCGTATCCATACGGCCCCAGTATCGTGCGTACCGCCTCCTGAGGGTCTGAAGAAAGGGAGAGTATGCCCAGCATATTCTCGGCAAGCTTCTTAGCCCCCTCGCCTGCCTTTGTTCTGAGTCCGCCGCCGGTTTTTGCTATCTCACGCCACAGGGCCTCCGCTTCTATGCCTTCCGTCTTTGCAAGCTGTCCGGCAAGTATCTCGGCACTCTTCTTCCCGATACCGCGCACAGGGATATTCGCGACGCGTGCAAGGGAAATACTGTCCCTCGGGTTCACGGCAAGGCGCATCATAGACAGGACATCCTTTACCTCAAGCCGTTCATAGAAAGCGACGCCACGTATCACCCTGTAGGGGATGCCATTCTCAAGCAGTGCCTGTTCCAGGCCTCGGCTCAGCGCGTTCATCCTGTACAGCACGGACATTTCACCGTAGCGGTAGCCGTCGTCGCTCAGTTTTTCAATGTTTTTACATATCCATGATGCCTCGTCCTTATCGGTCCGCGCCCTGTATATCTGTATATATTTCCCGCGTTCCGCCGCAGTCCATAGATCTTTCGGATGTCTGTCGGAGTTATTTTTTATTACCCCATTTGCTCCGTCCAGTATCTGTCCCGTAGAACGGTAATTCTGATCTAGAACTATGACCTTCGCACCCTTGAAATCCTTCTCGAAATTCAGGATCATACCCATCTCCGCGCCCCGCCAGCCGTATATCGACTGATCCGGATCCCCGACTACCATTATCTTCCTTCCGCCGTCCACAAGGCATCTCAGAAGAAGATACTGCGGCCGGTTCACATCCTGATACTCATCAACCAGCACCCAGTCCAGCCGCAAACGTTCATGTCCCAGCACCTCTTTGTCTGTCGCCAGGATATGCAGGGGCAGCACCATAAGGTCATCAAAATCAAGCGCTCCCTGAGAGAGCAGGGCTTTCTGATATTTTTCGTAAAGCTGCCGCCATCTGGGATCCAAATACGCTTCCCGCGTAATGGGGCTGGCTTCGGTCTTCGCGCGCGAGATAAGCTCCAATGCGCCTCCGACGTCAAGCCTGCGCGGATCGATTTCGAGCTCGCCAAGTATTTTTTTCACGACATTCTTAGTGTCGCTCCTGTCAAAGATCACAAAAGCACGAGGGTAACCGAGCCTCATAAGGGCATCGGGATACCTGTGCAGAAAACGCAGCCCATAAGCGTGAAAAGTCGACACCTCCATGCCCCTCAGATCAGAGCCGAGAAGTGCTTCGACACGCGTCTTCATCTCCCGCGCAGCCTTGTTCGTGAAGGTAAGGGCAAGAATACGCCATGGAGAGACCCTCTTCTCCTTTATCAGATAAGCTATCTTCGCAGTCAGCACACGCGTCTTGCCGCTTCCGGCGCCCGCAAGCACCAGCTCATCGCCGTCGCAGTAGACGACAGCCTCTTTCTGCTTAGGATTGAGTGAATTTAAAAAATTATCCTCCATTTGACAACCGCCTTCGCCCTAAAAAACTATAAAAGCTAATTTACAGATTCATGATCAAGTTACACTTTTATCTGCATGAGGTCAATCGAAAAAAGAGGAGCCTGAAGGCTCCCCTCTTATGATATATACTGCGGCAACATTGTCAAAAGCTCTGAGATCCAAGATATCCCGAGTCTCTAAAAATATATTTATCTCGGCTCCAACAGCCCGTAGCCGCCCGCTTCCCTGCGATAAACGACATTAATGGCCCCGTTGGAATCATTCTTGAATATGAAAAAACTGTGGCCGAGCAAATCCATCTGCATCGTGGCCTCTATAGGAGACATCATATTTACGCTGAACTTCTTAGTCTTTACTATTTCCCTGGACACCTCGTCCTTCTCGGACGGAAGCGGCGCAAGCAGTTCGGGGTCGATATCAAATGAGACGTCCTGGACCTTAAGCCGTACCTTGTCAGTCAGGTAGCTCTTATGTTTTTTGACCTGACGCTCGATGTTCTTCAGAGCCTTGTCAAAGGCCTTGCGCAGATCCGGCGCGTAATCCTCGCCGCGCATGACCACTCCGTTCACATTGGAGGTTATCTCAACAACATTCATACCCCTTTTGAAGTTGAGTGCGACCTGAGTGTCAAGAATTTTGTCGAAGAATTTCTCAAGCTTCCCTACCTTCTTCTCCATATACTCCTTAACATCTCCCGGCAGTTCAACATTACGCGTGACAAAACGTACCTCCATAGCAACTCCTCCATTCTGCCTGGTGCGAGTATATTTCTACTGCTTACAAGACTATTCTACCATGATATTCAAACACATCAAACGTTAAAATTATATATATGCGGACTTCACTTTAAAATACTCTCGGGTATAATTATCAAGGAACAGAACAAGCGAAGGAGGATAACAAAAATGAAGCTCTCAAAGAGGATACTTGAGGTACAGCCGTCAGCTACTGTCAGCATTTCCGGCAAGGCCAAGACGATGAAGGCGGAGGGCAAACCCGTCATATCGTTCAGCGCAGGCGAACCCGATTTCAACTCGCCCGTCAGCGCATCAAAAGCAGCTATAGACGCCATAAACCGGGGAGAGTCACATTACACAATAAACTCCGGGATACTGGAACTGCGTCAGGAAGTCTGCAATTACTACAAAAGACGCTTCGACCTGGACTACACTCCGGCAGAAGTCCTCATAGCGCCCGGAGCAAAACCGCTCATCTATGAAGCGCTTCAAGTTCTCGTTGACCCCGGTGATGAAGTTATACTTTTCGCTCCGGCCTGGGTCAGTTACGTAGAGCAGATCCATCTTGCCGGCGGCAAGGAAGCGTTGGCAGACACTATATCCACCAACCTTATCCCAACAAAAGAAACCCTTGATAAGGCGATTACCCCAAAGACAGTCGGGATGATCCTCAACTCCCCGTCAAACCCGACCGGCGCTATATACGATGAAGACACGATAAAGATGATCGCAGACACAGCGAGAGAAAAAGGGCTCTGGATCATATTCGACGAAATTTATGAACGTTTCGCGTACGCGCCTGCGAAACACGTAAACATACTGAATGTCGCGCCGGACCTGAGAGACCGGACAATAATCATCAACGGGGTCAGCAAGGCATACGCGATGACCGGCTGGCGCATAGGCTACTCTCTGGCGCCGCAGCAGATAACATCAAAGATGAACACACTGCAGACACACCTCACGTCAAACGCGAGCTCCATCGCACAATGGGCCGCATTGGGCGCGCTGAAATACGCCGACCCCGATGTCGAAAAAATGCGCGACGCATTCGCAGAACGCCGCCGCGTGATAATCGACCTCATCCGTGATATGCCGTACGTGAAAGTCAAGGAGCCTGAAGGCGCGTTCTACGCATTCGTCGACATACGGGACTGCCCGATCCCCGACGACATCAAATTCTGCGAAAAACTGCTCGAAGAGAAATTCATAGCCGCAGTCCCCGGCGCAGCCTTTTTCGCCCCAGGATTCGTGCGCTTCTCATACGCATGCTCAATGGACGATATAAAAGAAGGCATGGGACGCCTAAAGGATTTTTTAGAAAAACTCTAAACAATGATCACGCAAACATATCACAACAAACAATGATCTGATACATAACGCGGGATGTCATTGCCTAAATGGCATCCCGCTATACAATTACAGCCGGATCAAGACAAACTCCCAAAATACCAAAAACAACCATCACACGCAAAACGGCCCTTCGTCGCCCACAGGATGTTATCCCTTGCGAAGCCCCGCATTACCCTGAAACCCCAAATAAGCGAACAAGGGACGACATTCTGTGGGTGACGAACAAGCCGCCTGCAGACCGCTATATAATTACAGCCGAGTTCTTAAGACAAACCCCAAAATACAAAAAACAACCATCACATGCAAAACGGCCCTTCGTCACCCACAGAATGTTATCCCTTGCGGAGCCCCGCATTACCCTGAAACCCCAAATAAGCGAAGCAAGGGACGACATTCTGTGAGTGACGAACAAGCCGCCTGCAGACCGCTATACAATTACAGCCGGATCAAGACGGATCCCCCAAATACCAAAAACAACCATCACATGCAAAACGGCCCTT
>JAJFTP010000066.1 GCA_021372895.1 Synergistaceae bacterium | reverse complement strand
CTGTTGTCCGAGAATTTCTTTTCGAAGATCGGCGTAAGGATTTGGGATATGGCTTGCTGTACCATACGGTCTATTGCCGTTGGTATCCCAAGTTTCCTTTGTCCTCCGTCCGGCTTCGGGATGTTTACTCGCTTTACAGGTCCCGGTTTGTAGCTCCCTTTGCTTATGCTCTGTACCAGTTCTGCATAGTGCTCTTTCAGGTGTGCATACATTGCTTCCACTGTCATTTTATCTATTCCTGATGAACCGTGGTTCTTTACTACTCTTTTGTATGCCTCTGCCATGTTGGTTCTGCTGATGATACGTTCGAGCAGCGTCTCTGCGCTTTCTTCCCTACCCACTGATTCAGTGAGTACTATGACTTCTGCTGACTTCTTGAGGTTCAGCCATACGTCGCCGCATGGGTTGTTGGGAGAATTTTTTTTCTTTTTTTTCTTTTCTCCCCGACCGACCTCAAGATCTCCCCGAGTAAGCACACAGACTTTTCCATCATCTATCCGCCGCATTTACACCATAGGATCCGTGCAGTGTTGGGCTTTGTCTTGTTCGGCAGACTCATCCGTCCCACATATGCCTTATATGCGATTTCTGTTCGTCGGACCGAGGGTTTGCCTCCGGCTTCCTTCAGATTCCACCTCACGATGGATACCCTTGCCTTCGGCTAACAGTTCCCACTGCCAAGCCTGTAACGGTCTCTCACCGTCTAGCCTGCGCACATGTCGGGCGCACCCCAAAAAAATGGACTCATCATCCCTGGGATGATGAGTCCATTTTTTTATTCATAATCAGATACTTCCGGTCGATCTTCAGTTATGCCCCTGCTCTCTTTTGCCTTTTCCAGCGCCTTGAGCAGTCTGGCCTCAGCTTTAACGTCAATCGTGAAACCTCTCGTCTTATTACTGTAAAACGACTGAGTCTGATTCAGCGGCTGCCTTGATTTGGGCGATTTATTTCTCTGAAAGCCCCCTGAGCGTTTACGGGCTTGTTCCATCTCTGCGTTGAGAGACCGCATCACCTCGCGCGCCATTATTCTGGAAGGGTGCTTCTGATCCCTGCATAGCTCTGTGATCTCTTCGTTGATCTTCCTTGCTTCAGCGTACTCCATAATAATATCTCCTTATATATCGGACTTTCTCCTATCCGATCCTGAAATATTTTAATCCCGCTTCTAATTTAAGAATGCAAATCAACTGCGTCTTAATATAAAAATGACATACGGGAGGGCGTTAATATTTTCGACTATACGAAAAACCCTACAGATAGTAGTATATACCATAAAAATTAACGAGAATGCTTTCCCTGTATCTTTTGCGGCTTCTTCCGGCGATATTTAGTGAATTGAAAGTATCTAAGATCCTTGCCTGATAGCAAGCAATAACCAGAGGTTACTTTTTCCCTGCGAGAAATTCTATAAATTGACGCGCAGATCGCCCGGAAAAACCTCCATGTTTGAGCTCCCACTGTATGGCACCATGCTCAAGATCTTCCCACTCTGCATCAATACTGTACTCTTTGGCAAGCATGCGCACTATGTTCAGGTATTCTTCCTGCCCTGGCGAGAAGTAGCGGATCATGAGGCCGAATCTGTCTACGAGCGACATGCGTTCCTGCATGGTCTCGGATTCATGCATATCATCATATTTGTCATCTCTGTCGGACCATGACTCTCTCATCAGGTGGCGTCGGTTCGATGTCGCATAGATAAGGACATTATTAGGACGTTTTTCAAGTCCGCCCTCAATGAACGACTTCAGATACTTATATTCTATTTCAAACTTCTCAAACGAGAGGTCGTCCATAAATATTATAAATTTGTAGTTACGGACTTTTATAATGTCGACTATTGCATCAAGGTCTTCCACCTGGTGTTTGTACACTTCGACCATACGCAGACCGCTGGGAGCAAATTCATTAAGCAGGGCCTTGACCGATGATGACTTCCCCGTGCCGCTCTCTCCATAAAGGAGAACATTGTTCGCGGGACGTCCGTCAAGGAATGCCAGAGTGTTATCAGTTAAAATTTTCTTTTGTGTCTCATATCCGACAAGACCTGCGAGGGATATATTTTCGGTATGTGTCACTGGGACAATCTTACCGGAGTGTCCGTCCCATCTGAATGCCTTGTTAAGAGCGAATTGCCCGACGCCATGTTCCATATAGAATCTGGTCAGTTCCCTGTAAAGGCCTCCGGCATAGGGCGCTTTTCTTATAGCGTCAGCAAAAACCTGCACAATTGCTCCGGATGCCCTATCGAATACTTCTCCGTCTATAGCCAGTGGCTTATAGTCACCGAAGCGTCTGAATGCCGAAACCCCAAGCTCCTGATCAAGCTGATTCAAGTCATAGTGCAGATAAAAATGCAGTTCGTCAAGGTCTTCCATCACAAGCTGCCTCAGTGTCCCATCAAGCTGAGCCCTACGCTCCTGCGCTAGGGCGAAAGGGACCTCGCATCCCGCAAAAAGAGTTGCAAGCCAGGACTGCCAGATGTTCCCGCTAAGACCGTATATTTCAGCAGTTGCGGCCATTGTCGCTATACAGTCACAGTATACTGAAGCCGCGTCGGATATCCTCTCTTCATCTATATGTCCGACGTTTTTGATAAGGCCGGTAATGCAGGCAAAGACCTTGTCCTTTTCAAAATCGCGGAACGGCATAAGCCCCTGAAGCATGTTTTTAATCCTCTTCTTCTGTAATACCGGCTCTCATACGCGATTTCTTGCGTTCATCAGCGTTAAGTATCATTTTGCGTATACGTACATTGAGAGGAGTTACTTCAACAAGCTCATCATCGCTTATCCACTCAAGAGCCGTGTCGATCGTCATCGTCCTTGGCACGTCGAGAACAGTTATCATGTCTTTTGTTGCAGAACGGTGGTTCGTCTGCTGTTTACGCTTACTCGGGTTGCACGGTATATCCTTGTTTCGGGAGGCTTCGCCTACTACCTGACCGTTATAGACTGCCTCGCCTGGCTTGATGAACAGTGTGCCGCGCTCCTGGAGGTTATCGAGGGCATATGAAGTAGTTGTGCCACTGTCCATGCTGACAAGTGAGCCACGGCTGCGCGAGTTTATATCTCCGACCCACGGCCCATAACCTACGAAACGAGAGGCAAGTATGCCAAGCCCGCGCGTGTCGGTGAGAAATTCTCCTCTGTAACCGATAAGTCCGCGAGTCGGTATCCTGAATTCAAGTCGAAGGACACCGGTCCCTCCGTTCTGCATGTTTTTAAGCTCACCCTTGCGCTGTGCCAGTTTCTGTATGACTATCCCCTGATATTCCTCCGGAACATCTATTATGAGGTCTTCCATCGGTTCGAGCAATCTGCCGTTTGCATCGTGCTGTACGATGACCTCAGGCCTTGATACGCATATCTCCGAACCCTCGCGTCGTATCTCTTCTATGAGTATGCCGAGATGGAGCTCCCCGCGGCCAGAAACCTTTATACCGTCAGGGCGTCCTATGTCCTCCATACGGAGTGCCGGATCCGTCTTCGTTTCGCGTTCTATCCGTGTCTTCAGCTGACGCAGGGTAATAGCGTTACCATCCTGGCCTGCAAAAGGACTCGTGTTGACAAGAAATAACATAGATACCGTCGGTTCTTCTATATCAAGCGGAGGGATGACCTTATCCGAAATCTCAGGAGCACTTATGGTATCGCCCAGATCTATGTTGTCCGGCCCTGTGAACCACACGATGTCACCTGCTCCGACTGCATCTGTCTCAGTACGGTCAAGGCCATTAGTGACATAGAGGTGCGTGCATGTGGCCAGGTCGGTGGAGACGATCTCCCAGTTTGTCTGGTCATAGTCTGTCCATCTTGTATGGGTGCGCAGCAGTTTATCCCCCTTGCGCAGTGTGCCCTGAAGTATCCTTCCGCAGCCTATGCGCCCAAGATATTCACTCCATGAAAGCGTACAGACCTGCATAAGGAAGGGTTTGTCCATCTCGGCATTTGGTGCCGGCACTTTTTCTATTATTGTTTTGAAGAGATCGTCCATTCCGACCTTAGTATTATCGATATCCTTGTTAAGGTCATCCACAAACCAGCCCTGAAGCCCGGAACCATAAAGCACAGAGAAGTCGCACTGCTCCTCCGTCGCACCAAGCTCTATAAAGAGATCGAATGTCTTGTCAAGTGCGCCGTCTGGGTCGGCATTCGGACGATCGACTTTGTTGACTATTACAATAGGCTTGAGGCCAAGTTTGAGCGCGCGCATCAGAACGTAGCGCGTCTGCGGCATAGGGCCTTCGTTCGCATCAACAAGAAGCAGCACCGAATCGACCATGGAGAGGACCCTCTCCACTTCACCAGAAAAATCGGCATGCCCCGGAGTGTCAACGATATTTATTTTATAGCCGCCCCATTCGACGGTACAGTGTTTCGCTTTGATAGTTATGCCGCGCTCACGCTCTATAGTTCCGGCGTCCATGACGCGTTCTTCAACGACCTGGTTGTCCCTGAAAAGGCGCGCCGCTTTGAATATGCCATCTATCAGCGTAGTCTTTCCGTGGTCGATGTGGGCGATTATTGCAATATTTCTTATCTTTGATGAATCCTGCATTATATATGATCCCTTCATCTTGCAGATTGCCGGAGCTGTTCGGCACAGATTTTTTTCGTGGCTTTTATCCGCGTCGACAGCGCTGGACAAATATACATTATATCACTTCTCAATCTAATAAGTCAAAAAAATCCGCAGCGGCTATTTGGAGCCGCTGCGGATTTTTTTGACAAGCTGTAAATTATTTATCTCTTATGACAGAACGTAGGTCGGCATAAATTGTGTAGCGGCTTTTCTTCATCTCTTTAGCGAGGCTCTCGACCGATCCTTTTAATTTAAAGAAACCTATTTCCTCCATGTATCTTATGCACTGTTTACGCTCTTCGCTGCTCAGGTAGATCAATGGCTTGCCGAATTTCTGACGGGCCTTTTCCATAAACAAATGACCGTCTTTCACACCGCCGAACCGTTCCGCCTTGACAGCGTCAAATGAGAGCGGTTTTGTCTCCATCAGAAAATCTCCCATATCTTTAAGGATACTGCCCCTGGTCATATCATAGTTAATACATAAAAAACCTATAAGCCTTCTGTTTTCGTCACGTATCAGAGAAACCCCTGAACGCATAGCGCGCCCGTTTTCTGCTTCAGACGGATAGTTAGCAATAAAATCAATATCCGCAGCCTTGGGGCTCGTCATAAGAATTTTGCCGAAGTCAGTCATAGGAGCGTCCATATCCCTTCCAGTGAGTTCACCGTTAGCAATAGCCACAATAACTGGTTCCCCGCCTGATACGTCGTGGAGTACTATTTCATAGTCCCTGCCCAGCATCGCGCCAAGAAGCTCAACGACAGGCACAAAGGGCACAAGAAGGGGGTGGCACTTCAGAGAGTTCTTCAACATATCGTTTCGTTCCTCCGGGCACACAAAAATCTAAGGAACCGCTGATCATTACAGTCAAAATACTGAGTGCATGACTATAGCGACTATATCAGCGATCCCTTGATGGGAGAAGGACACGCGGCCCTATACCAGATATAATTATAACGCGTAGCCGTTAAAAATCGATGACAGTTCCTGCTCCGGCCTCTTGTGCCTTTTTTACTATTTCAGCCGCGGCAACTATGTCCAGCGTCGCAAACCCGACCGTCTTCATTATCGTTATCTCATCTTTGCCCTGCCGTCCTGCCACATTGCCAAGGATCAGCTCTCCGAGTTCGCCGGCTATCTTTTCAGAGGAGAACGATCCTTCTTTCATCGGGATAATGAAATCTCCTGCCTCTGCAAGCACAGCCTCCCGGTTATCGACAAAGATCCGGCCGGCCCTGAGAAGAAGCCCTGCCGGCAACTCTCTCTTATCCGGTGTGTAGGAGCCCACGCCGTTAATGTGGCAGCCTGGCTTGATATCATCGCTTGAGAACAGCGGCAGAGAGGATGTCGTGACAGTTGTGATCACATCCGCGCCTGTCACTGCTTCTTTGGGATTTTTTGCCTCTACAAGCCGGACTCCGTGACTGTCTGCGATGGACTGATTTTTTATTATGAAATCAGCAGCCTTGCCGGGAAGAGCGTCGAAAACCCGGATCTCCGTCAGCTCACGCACCGTCATAAGAGCCTCCAGCTGCGCAGCCCCCTGCCCACCGGTACCAAAAAGCGCGCCTATTTTGCTGTCAGGGTTCGAAAGAAGCTCTGTGGCCGCTCCGGATATCCCGGCTGTACGTATCTGCGTGAGGGTAGTCCCCTCTATGATAGCGGTAACCAATCCCGTATCTCCGTCGATAAGCGCGACCGTGGCCGGCACAACAGGGATCCCCTTTGCTGCGTTGCCTGTAAAACAGGAGACTATTTTAACTCCGGCCATGTTAAGATCTCCGCCGACGTATGCAGGCATAAACATGCACTGCCCTGCCTTTGTCTCAGTGTCAAGGTTTATCCGAAGCGGGACATTCGCTTTGCCCTGCGTGTGGAGGACAAAGGCTCTCTTGTCTGCCTCTATGGCATCGCGCATAGAAAAAACTGAAAGTATATCCTCTCTTGATAAAAACAGCATTTTCTTAACCCCCTTGTTATTTATTTTCCTATTTGGCTTCCCTGCCGGAAGTGAATACTGTATGGAGAAGGTTTACTCCCGCTATAAGTATAACAACTGCAACGACCCACTGCAGCATGCTCGTGTCAAGACTTTTGAAGATGAACACCGCTGCCAGGACTCCGAGGATACCGAATACGCTGCTGAACAGGGTGATCTTTCTTCCATACTGCCCCAGGCGTATAAATTCCATTCCGCCGATAGGCACAGAGAAAGTACACGCGCCCATCATTACGGGGAAGGCAATTGCAGGGTTCAGCCCAAGTGCGTATACAGTCGCCATTGTTGGTGCATATGCGCCTATCCCGACATTGTTAAGCGCACCGTATACCAATAGAAGGAGCATGCCGAGAACGAGCTTCACTCCCGAAAGTCCTGTTGCTTCTCCGCCTGAAGGCATCAGTCCGAATTTGCCGGCGATCACAAAGAAGGCCGCAAGAAGGAGTCCAAAACCCATAAAGGTGCGGATGCGATTTACAGGCATCTTAACGACAAAACGCGGTCCGAAATACGCTCCGACCATCTGGGACACTATCAGAAGGACAAGAGTGACCTGGTCTACATGGATCGCTGAAACATACGACAGCGCCATCACCGCAACGGGTATCGCACACTGGGTATTAAGTGTGCCTGGAAGTTTGGCATCATCCACAAGTTTACGGACGCGATACATAACGGTTGAAAGCGCAAAATCGGAGATCCCGAACGTGGAGAGAAAAAACACCAGCGCTCCCCATACCGCCAGCAAAATATTATTCCCGGGCTCCGCCCATGCTTCCTTTTTGTGCTTCATAAAATCCGTAAAGAAACGGAATGCAAATAACCCGTTGATAACAACGATTAGCAGCAGCAATATCCTTACCATCAGAATCAGCCTCCATAAAATAATGTGATATATTTCACGTAAATGGAGAATAGCACACCATACACTTTTTTGTCAACAATACATTTTTATGTATTGTGCTGATGGAACACGACCGCAAGACCTGCAGAGACTTACGGGAGGCTGTTTCATGTAATTACCGCCCATTATGCAGAAATAGAGATTACCTTCAAATTACGTATGATAAGTCGGACAGGAATAAAACCGGACAGCGGAAAATTACGGCATATGGAAAAATCACAGTGTGATCGCGCGCCGTCTGACACAATTTTCGCAGTTTACACGAATAACGGACACGAAACGCGCATATGGATCACGGCATCGGATCTTCAAGAGATTTGAGTGACGCAGCACCAAACAGCGCCGCGTCATTGCCAAGTTTGGATACTATAATATTTAGATATGGCCTGAATGGGTCGGATAAATACGGCAGTGTGCGTTTGGTAAGCTCTTCCGCGATACCGTCTGCGTGACTCATGCCTCCGCTTAGGATCATCGCCTCAGGGTCCGTCGTTACAATGAGCGAGGCTATACCGCGCGCGAGCGCATCGAGCGCCGGCTCAATAATAGATGCTATTGCTTCATTATCTCTGGATCCCCAGAGATATTTGAACTCTCCAGGAAGTCCGGCATTCCGTGCAGATCCTTCTATCCAGTCAGCGGATGCCGAGCTCTCAAGGTGGGAAATCCCCCCGCAGCCGCATATAGTTTTATCGTTCATTACGGCAATGTGTCCTGATTCCCCTGCCATTCCGTGGGCTCCGGCCAAAAGGACTCCGTTTGCGACTATGCCTGTGCCTATGCCCGTACCGAGGGTCATGACAATATAATCCGAGCAGCCGCACGCTGCGCCGCAAAGCCCTTCTCCCAGAGCCGCGCAGTTCGCGTCGTTCTCCATGGACACTTTCGCGTAAAGTCCCCTCAACCGCAGAGCCTCTTTGAGCAGCATAGGAAATTTGATATCCGTAAGTCCTGGGAAGTTTGTCAGCCTTACAACGGTATTGCGTTCCCTGTCAAGAAAACCCGGCATCCCTATGCCGACGTTATCAAGGGGATAATCTGCGGCCAATTCAACGGACAATTCGGTCAAACAATTTATTATATCGTCAAGTTTTCTCCCTGCAGGCGTCGGGATATCGATCCTCGATACTATACGCGGAGTTCCGCAGCCGAATTCGACCAGCGCTGCGGATATATTATGTCCACCCAGATCGATGCCTATCGCACGCATCTCAATCAGAACGGGATCGGATCCGCACAGTCTATCACTGAGCAGAACCAGCGGCGCAGCTCAAAGACATCTTCAGTGCGGAATACAAGAGTCCTGCCTGCGGTCCTTTCGCTCCCGGGGACAAGCCCCGCCGCGTCGGTCTGTGCAGCAGTGTGGAACGTAACTTCCATGTTATACGGGGCGTCTATCCGAAGGCACGGGCATCTGCCATTTACAGCCTTGCCAATGGCTGATTTTACAGCATTTTTGATCATCAGGGATGTTGTTTCCGGCGGAAGTGTTCTCGCTGCTATCCTTCCTACGCCGTCCTTTACCGCACAAGTCTCAAGTTCGGCGCCGAGGATACTTGAGGCTTCCAGACAGACAGCGCTGTCACCGGTCACCAGTCCGACAGGAACGCCAAGTGCCCCGCAAAAAAGTGCATTGAGCGCAGTCTCGCCAAATTTTCGGCCGTTTACCTTGAGCTCGAATATGACTTTCGAGTGGTATGTGTGATCAAGTATCGCCTTCTCGGTTCCAGCCATTGCATGATAACCGACAAAAAAAGCCACATCGTTTCCCGATACGCCCTCAACCATGCCCAATATCTTCGGGCTGCCGCTTATAACCTCGACCCCATCCGGAAACTTGCGGACATCAAGATTTATCATTCTTGCATGAGAATCGTTGACAACTACGGAATCTGCTCCGTATTCAAGCGCAGCCACGGCAGCCGCAAGTGTGTCATGAAGCTGCATGGCACATCCAAAGGAATACTCATTACACATCCGGTCGACCTGGGAGGGATGGACTACGCCGGTCGATCCCTCCATGTCAGAGCTTATATAGACCCTCAATCCAGATCCTCCCTCCATTTGGACAGAAATTCCGGATCCTTGAGCATAAGCCTGCCGACTCCGACCAGATCACATACCTTCTCTTTGAGTAATTTTTCGGCAACATACGCGGTACGGATACCCCCCGTGCATTCGACCGGCACTGAGCCGCCAATAGCGTCACGGATACGGGCGGCATAAGGTGCAAAGTATGCATCATCCGTCCTGTCAAGCCCATAGCCGCAGATATTGCCTGATATGCCTATCATGTCCATGCCAAGCCCTGCAAGTTCACGCGCCACCGGTACCGTCTCGTCAAGGGACAGCCCCTTTGACGGCTCCCCCGGTAAGTAGTCCGCGGCACCGAGCCGTACGGAGACTATCGCCTCCGGCAGCGACTGACGCACTCCATCTGCGACTTCGTAGAGGAACCTGGCCCTTTTTGCGTCGCTTCCGCCATACTCGTCATCGCGCTTATTGGTGAGAGGGCTCAAAAACTGTCCGAGCAGATATCCGTGACTCGCGTGTATCTGAACTCCGTCATAACCTCCGAGCTTTACCATGCGCACAGCGGCATTGACGTAAACCTCGATAAGCTGTTTTATTTCATAAACCTGCAGCACATAAGGCTTCTGTTTTATAGAGTTCCAGCACCTGCCGATCGGGACGCCGGACGGTGAGAACGCCCTGTACTCCGGATCGTCAAACACGGCGGCTTCGGCGACATTGGCCCCGCAATGATTTATCTGAACGATAGCCACAGCGCCGCTATCTTTCAGGATCCCTGAAATTTTTGCATGCGCCTTCGCAGTCTCATCATTGTCGGCAAGAAACTGTGTCGGCCTTGTGCGCCCGCAGAAATGTACGGCATGATGCTCAACTACAACAAGGCCTGTACCGGAAGCTGCAAAACGTTTGTATACCTCGATGGATTTTTCCGACGGCGTCCCGTCGGGCAGAGAACTTGACGAAGCAAGCGGAGCGGATACGACCCGATTGCGAAGGACTTTATCTTTCAGTTCGAATGGTTCAAAAAGCATCTGCACTCCCCCTATACGTTAAACCTTATCTCTATTATGTCTCCGTCTTTGACTATATACTCTTTGCCCTCCAGGCGCAGGCATCCGGCCTTGCGGCATTCGTCAAAGGAGTTGTTGTGCAGCAGGTAGTCATCATAAGCGACTACCTGCGCGCGTATAAATCCCCTTGCCAAGTCCGAATGTATAGCCCCCGCAGCGTCAACAGCGTTATCCCCGTTGTGCAGAGTCCAGGCCCGGACCTCATCCGGGCCGCAAGTGAAGAAGCTGATGAGTCCAAGCACACGGTATGCCTCCTCAATCAGTCTTTCACGCCCCGGCTCAGTGATATTGAGCCCTTCGGTAAATTCAGCTGCCTCTTCTTCCGTAAGCTCTGCGATATCCATCTCAAGTCTTCCATACAAAGTGCAAAGCTTGACCCCCTGTTCCTCGGCACGTTTTTTCAGTCCGTCCCAGCAAGGTATTTTAGTCTCATCTGACTGCGTTTCATCCAGGTTAAGCAGGATAATTTCAGGCTTTGACGTAACAAACGCGAACCCGCGAAGCAGACGCCATTCCTCCGGCTTCAGTCTGATGCTTCGGAGCGGCTTTTCATCCATCAGACAGTCGAAGCACTGCTCAAGAAGTTTCTTCTCAGCCTCTTCGTCAGGGATAAGTTTTTTCTTTGATCGAAGCTTGCCAAGGCGGTTTTCAATAACAGCCAGATCCCTGTAGATAAGTTCATTCTCTATTATCTCCCAGTCCCTCAACGGGTCTATACTGCCCTCGGGATGGGTCACCGAGCTGTTGCCAAAACATCTGATGACATGGATAAGCGCATCGGCATCAGCAACGAACGACAGAAAAGCATTGCCGAGCCCCTCTCCCTTTCCTGCCCCGCGGGACAACCCGGCAAGGTCGACAAACTCGACCTGAGCAGGCGTCTCCTTGCGCGGTTTATGGACCCGGACAAGACAGTCAAAACGCTTATCAGGAACCGATACAACAGCCTTATTTGGATCAGTCTTTCCGCCGGCGTAGGGCTTTACCTCTGCCCCGGCTCTCGTTATGACATTGAATACGGTAGACTTCCCGCTCAGCGGCAGCCCTACTATTCCGCAATGCAGCATCTATTCATCACTCCATCCTTAATATTTTATCTGATTATAATAAGCTTCCTGGCTATCTTATCCCTTATCTCTTCAATTTTATTCCTCACATCGGGCGGGACATTCGTTTTCGCAGTTCTGGTCCAGATAGAGATGTCAATGCATTTTTCGGCTATCCCGAGAGAAATCTCATTCTCTTCAAGATCACCGTTTATATATTTTTCAACGATACTGTACATAACAGAATCGCTGAGCTTCACAATGCTTGTAAGTACGGCATCCGGAAATAGTTCCTCCTGTTCAGTGTCTGAACCTATTACCCAGTAACCGCTTGTAGCGGCTTCGTTTATCGCACCGGTACCGGCTGCTCCGGCCGCGGTGAATATCACATCCGCTCCCTGCTCCCTGAATTTCATGGCCAGATCGCGAGCCCTGCCAAAATCTCCAAAGTCCTTTGTGTAGTCGTGAAGAACTTCTACTCCCGGGTCAATATACCAGGCACCTGCAATATACCCCTTAAGGAAACGCCGTGCAGAGAGAGTGTCCCTCCCAAGGAGAATGGCTATTTTGCCATCCGGATTTATCCTGCTCGATCCCTCCCGCTTTGTCATCGCGGCGGCCAAAGCGCCTGCAAGAAACCCGCCCTCCTCATCACGAAACAGGACTTCTTTAACTCCCGGGATATTTACTTTGTCAAACACAACAAATTTCACATCCGGATATTTTACGAGTATAACAGGCATATATTCGTAATAAGCAGGTTCGGGTATAATTATGAGATCAGATTCACCGGCAGCTTTTTCAAGCATCAGGCGAAGGTTATCACGCGTCTTATATGTATTGTATACTTTGGATGCGATCTTCTTTTTGTAACGGTCCTGCACTTCATTAAGTCCCTTTATACAGGCATCATTTAAACTATACGCATTATCACCCGCAGAACCCGCAAGCATGAGCGCGATCCGTTTCGGCGCAGCGAATGAAGCGCTTGCTGTAATAAAAGAGATACAGGCAAGGAGAAGCAGACAATAAACGAACTTTCTCATTTCAACCATCTCCCTCCATTACAATCTGATTTAGTCTACTACAAATCCGGCCGTTTTTGTTGCAGAATCATCGAAAAATCACACCGGTATAAATCTGCTTTCATACCTTGACATCCTTCGCTAACTGTTAAATAATACTATTAGTTAGCGAAGGATAACTCATTGACCGGTGATTATTTTGGCGGGGAGCTGGATTTAGCTATGAACCTTTTACAGATAAATGACGGGGAATGGACGCGGATCAAAAGCATACCGGAAGGCGAAGCCGGACAGAGGCTTGAAGCACTGGGACTCCGCGCCGGTAAAAAGATCAAGAAAATTTCAGGAATGCCATTCGGCGGTCCTATCACTTTAATGCTTGACGGACGTCATTTCGCCGTTGCACACGGCATTGCAGCACAGATAGAAGTAGAAGCTCCCACTTCCGCAAAATCGGATATCAACGAAAAAAGCAGCATCTGGCAGAGGTTTATATGAGCTGCCGCGACTGCCGTCTCTGTTTTGAGGGGGGAAAATCCTGCCCCGGCAGAGATACAAAATCTCAGCGCATATTGCTCATGGGCAATCCCAACGTCGGCAAAAGCGTATTTTTCTCGCATCTGACAGGCGTGCACGCTCTTTCATCAAACTATCCCGGAACAACAGTGGGCTTCACAGAGGGGAAGATGAAGTACGGAGGCACATGTGCCAGTCTCATCGACGTCCCCGGCGCATATACCCTCGACCCTACAAACGAGGCGGAGGAAATTGCACGCAGGATACTCGAAGAGGGAGCGGACAGGGTAATCATGGTCATCGACGCAACTGCGCTCGAACGCAACCTGGTGTTGGCACTGCAGGTGCTCGAACATGGCCTGCCGGTGATCGTCGCGCTTAATATGGCCGACGAGGCGCGGCATCGCGGAATACTGATAAACATCCCGCAACTCGAGCTTGAGCTCGGAGTGCCGATAGTACCGACAGTAGCAGTCACAGGGCAGGGGCTCGGCAATTTAGTGGCAAAACTGGACGAAGCCCGCCCCAGCCATTTCAAACCGATGTCAAAAGAAAAACGCTGGCAAGTGATCGGAGAGATCATTGATAGGGTACAGACTGTAACACACCGACATCATACTATGATGGACAAGGCGGAGGACATGTCGGCGCGTCCGGTCATAGGAGGGCTGCTCGGTCTGCTTGTCCTTGCCGTTGGCTTTACAGCGATACGCTTCGTTGGGGAGGGGATGATCAGCTATGTTACAGACCCGATTTTTGAAAAATTGTGGCTGCCTCTGCTTGAAAAACTGAGTGCATTACTCGGAGACGGGTACATGCGGGACATACTTATAGGCAAGCTCATCAACGGGTCGATCGACTTTGAACAAAGCCTGGGAGTCCTGTCGACAGGGATTTATGTAGAATTTGGGATGGTGCTGCCATATATCATCGCATTCTACGCCGGACTCAGCTTCCTTGAGGACGTCGGCTACCTTCCGCGTCTTGCCGTCGTCTTTGATGCGCTGCTCCACAAATTCGGGATCCACGGCTATGCTATAATCCCCACACTCCTTGGCTTTGGCTGCAACGTACCGGGGATACTCGGAACGCGGATACTCGAATCCGAACGTGAACGCTTTATTGCAGCAACACTTATCTCTGTCGGCGTCCCATGTGTTTCTATACAGGCAATGCTCTCCGCCACTCTTGGAAAATTCGGGCTTATATACATAGCTGCGGTCTATGGTGTGCTCTTCTGCGTCTGGCTTATACTTGGACGCATTATGCACCTCACGCTGAAGGGCTACAGCCCCGAACTTATCATAGAGATCCCGCCATACCGCCTCCCCTCGATGAAAGCATGGCGCAGCAAACTATGGTTCCGCATAAAAGATTTTTTCTTTGAGGCAACGCCGCTCGTGCTAGGGGGTATTCTTCTCGTTAATCTGCTTGAAAGAATCGGTATAATGGATAAAGCGGCCCGGCTTTTCTCACCCGTCTTTGAAGGTTTCCTTGGGTTGCCCGCCGCAGCTGCCGTCCCAATAGTGATGGGACTTTTCCGCAAGGATATCGCTATGGGGCTGCTGATCCCGCTCGACCTAACTTCGACACAGACCCTGGTCGCGGTAGTGGTGCTCGCTATGACATTCCCCTGCATCGCCACGTTTGTTGTCCTGTGGAGGGAACTTGGAGTCAGACGCACGCTGATGAGCACGGCGATCATGCTGTCAGCGGCAATGGCCACAGGAGGGATGCTTAATTTTATGTTCTTTTTTGCGTCTAAGATCTAAGCATATTTAAAACAAAGGGCAAAGCACCCTCAAACATTTAGAAGGATCTATACTAATATTTGTTGCATTTATTCAGAAGAAATGAGGTAGACATGAAGCTGAAGCTGCTTGCGTCACTTATGCTCATATTTACAGCTTTTTCTTGTGCTTTTGCAGCGGACTCCGTTTCTGTTGCCGCACCTTCGTCGGCCGAAATAGGGCAGCCTTTTGTCGTCACTGTGACAGCTTCCGCTGATTATCGAAACGTAAATATCTCATGGCAGGGCAAAGACGCCGCTCTAGCCCCAATACAGGATAACGGAAAAATTACATACATGGCGCTCCTCGGCACAGATTTGAAGAATGCCAAGGCTGGAACATACACGCTCTCCGTGTCCTGCATGCGGGGCTCGACAAAACTGTATTCGGAGCATCAAATTGAATTGAAGACACACGCCTATCCTTCAGAAAACCTTACCGTCGCCCCAAATAAACTTAACCCGCCAAAAGAAATTATGCGGCGGATCGAGGAGGAAGCCAAACTCGGCAGGGCAGCCATGCGGAGCAATACGCCAGGTTCGGCGCCGGCGCTTCCGCTTGTGCGTCCCGTGCCCGGTGGCCTGAGCTCAGTTTACGGAAAGAGCCGTTACTTGAACGGGGAATTCAAGGGAAGGCACGGGGGGCTCGACATGCGGGCAAAGCCTGGCACCCCTGTAAAAGCGGCTGCTAATGGTATGGTGGTACTGACAGGAGACTTCTGGTTTGCAGGAAAGTGCGTATACATAGACCACGGTGCCGGCATTGTTTCATTCTACGGCCACATGTCAAAGATAATGGCCGCTAAAGGACACAAGGTAAAGGCTGGGGATATAATAGGACTTTCAGGGCAGACAGGACGTGTCACGGGGCCACACCTGCACTTCGGGCTCGCCTGGCGCGGAGAATTCTTCGACCCTTCCTCGCTGATGGAATGACCCGCTGCGGCCTGCTGCCGTGAAATATTGCCGTTACAGTACGGCCTTTGCTCCCTGCCTGACAGAGTGTATTATTTTTTCTATTGTTTTATCGTCCATATTTATGTTTAATCCGAACATTACGGCACGGCTAAGTATTGCATCGCTTTGGGCCATAGTTTCAGGCATGTAGGAGGGAGTTTTTGTGCCAAAAAAGTCTTTTTCTCCTATTTCCTCAAGCGCTTTCCAGTTTTTAGCATAGTGCCAGGCGTTCTCGGCGATGATCTCGCATCCGCAGCCAGCTTCCAAAGTTGCCTTCTGGAATCTCTTTGCCGCTTCAGCCGACGGCAGGAGGAATATCACATGCGTGGCTGTATCGCCGTCGCTGTCGTTCATCGGACGCGGTTTTATACCGGTATCGGCAACTGCATCAAGGATCTTTTTCTTGTTTTCACGGAGTTTTTCCAGTACGGCCGGCATCTTATCCAAGGCCACAAGGCCAAGGGCCCCCTGTATTTCACTAAGCCTGTAATTTACGCCGAAGCCGCATTTTTCATCTGCGCCGCGGTCATGCTCTCTGCTGTGTACATGCCCGTGGTCGTGATAATACTCCATCCTGCGGTACAAGGGTTCGTCATTGGTCAATATCATGCCGCCTTCTCCGACAGTCAGCATTTTATTGGGATCGAAGCTCCATGTTCCACACAGGCCCATACTGCCTAAGCAACGACCCTTGTACGTACCTCCGACAACTTCGCAGGCATCTTCTATAATGGGAATATTATATTTACTGCCTATCACCAGAAATTTGTCCATGTCGGCCGCGACTCCGAACATATGGACCGGAATAATGGCTTTGGTTTTCCTTGTTATAAGCTTTTCAATGCTTTCCGGGTCAAGACTCAGCGTTTCGTCTATATCGCCGAGTATAGGAACGGCATCACAGGCCACTATGGCTTCAATGGTCGCTATGAAAGTGAACGGGGATGTGATCACTTCATCGCCAGGCTGTACTCCGATACCTTTTAGCGCCGTAATAATAGCGGCTGTCCCGCTCGATACCCCAAGGGCAAATTTCGTTCCCGCAATCCGGCTCGCCTTATATTCAAATTCATCTACACGGTATTGCCCGTTCCTTACATTGTGCGATCCGTACCTGTGTATCATTTTTCTCTCTATGACATCTGCGACAGCCCTTATTTCTTCACTGCCGAATATCTCTGTTCCGGCCATATGATCCAGTCCTCCCTTAAGCGTTTATTATTTTTCTGTATATGCCCGTTATAAATTCGGGTGTAGCTTTGTCTTTCCATTCTTCAACGCCAAAAGCGCTCTGCCATAGTTTTTCCATGCCCAGAGCTGTCTTTAGCATCCTATCCATGTCTTTTGCTCCTATGCCGTAATCTGCTGCTTTAGGGCGTTTGATCCCGTTTATCTCAAGAAAGCGGATGGTGTCGGCGTAGCCGTCGGGGTATATATCCTCGAGTGCCAGCATCGATATCGTTACGGCAACGCTGTGCGGGAGATATGGAGCAGAGTTGCTCAGACCGTATGAAATGGCATGCGGTATACCCACGCGTCCCTCTATTGTGCTGCTTCCGCCAAGGATGGAGGCCATAGCAGATTTTATGGCATTTTCTATGCAAAATTCGGTAAGATCATTTTGCAAAACTGTTTTGGACAGCCAAAGGCCGTCTTCTGCGTCCAGCATCGCATCTTTACTGCTGGTCCTGCTCTTTGTTATCTCATAATGGTGATAATAGCAGTCCATCATTGTGAAGAAACGATTAAACTTTTTTGCGCCGGCAGAAAGCTGCGGGTCTATTATGGCAACGGAGGGTTCGGTGAACGGATTATTGATCCCAAGTTTCTTTTCAGGCCCGCGCAGTACTGCTATAGGTGTAATTTCAGCCCCTGTGCCGTTCAGGGTCGGCACGACCCATATGTCTGTCCCTTTTTTCATATCCAGCCCATATCCCTGGTAATCCTGGGCGCTCTTTGGGTTAGCAAGGCATATTCCGGTTGCTTTTGCGAGATCCATTGTAGCCCCGCCGCCTATGCCAATTAATACATCCGGCTTTTCAGGGCGTTCCTTTATATGCATAACGAGCGCATCCACGTCGCATGTACGCGGCTCTGACTCTGATGCGTTGAATATAAATTTTTCAGCCTTGCCGAATATACTGTCAAATGGCCCCTGTTTTTCCAGGACACTGTCGATTATAAAAAAAGGGTTTTTCTTGCCTTCCGAAGATAGTTTCATAAAAAGGTCGCTTATCCCGTCTTCGGAAAGTACGATATCGGTGGGGACATCTGTCCGCCACCATGGCTTAAGCTTAATAAAATCTTTTAATCCTGCCGGAACGTCTGTCATTTTATGCTCATGCTCCTTTTGTAAATAATCTTATTATGCATACCAACCCTCGGGCTGTTTCTGAAGATTGTAAACACGCTTGGCAGTTCTGTTATTTCCTGCTTTGGATCCGGTTATGATTTTATATTTAGACGCCCAAAATTTAAATGTCCAAACATATTCCTATAAGCAAAAGCCACTGGATCCCCGATCTCGAAACGCACTCGAAATAGTTCAGTCACTATGGTGATTCGTTATGTCCCTCTTTCGAGGAACAGTGTCCTTCCTGATCAAAAGCATGCGGGAAAGACGGTGAGAAAGTTAAGCAATGGCACTATACCTTCAAGGTATCATAAATCAATGCATTCATTCCACATCAGTAATTATCACAAATCCAAAAGATATTTTTCGATTCTCTCCACATCCTCCTGTGTATCGATCTCTATGGTATCTCTTTCCACAGGTACACACTTGATAGAATAGCCTCTCTCAAGAACGCGCAGCATCTCAAGGCTTTCGGTTTTTTCGAGCGGGGTCTGCTCCCATGTGGAGAATTTGAGAAGAAAGTCCCTGCGCCAGCCATACGGACCGATATGTTTGTACCATACTCCTCCGTAACAGCGCGGATACGGGATCGGTGAACGGCTAAAATATAGCCCATGCCAGTTTCTGTCAAAGACCATTTTTACTACATCCTTAGCATCGATCTCTTCTTCTTTTTCTATTCTTTTTGCAAGCAGCGCCAGCATAATTGAATCATCCGAATCAAGCGCATGAACAAGCGGGTCTATCATATCCGGTCCCACAAGGGGATCGTCGACCTGAACATTAATGACATAATCGGAACACATTTCACGTGCCACCCATGCCACACGATCGCCTCCGCTTGGAAGTTCCGGCGGCGTCATTACGGCCTCCCCCCCATGTGCGCGGACAACATCCGCTATACGTAAATCATCCGTGGCAACTATGACCTTATCTACGCTGCGGCACGCCCTGACTTTATCAAGGACTCTCACAACAAGAGGGATCCCCGCTATATTGACCAGGGGTTTACCCGGAAGCCTGGAGCTTGAATAACGGGCCGGTATAACTGCAAGTGTTTTCATCTTCATAATCTCCCTTATCAGCAATTTATGCCGTTTAAAACTATAAAGCTATTTATGCTTTATGCCAACCTGATTTATAGGTATTGGCCCTCTTCAGGACAGACCAGAGATCGAACCTGTGAAAAAACACCTGTTGTCGCAGTCATAGTCAAAAACAGGGGACTGTGATATTCTTTTCATTGCATAGGTCTATATTTGGTATTGTTTTAGCGTGGCAACTAAATTCTGCCAAAACCAGCCCTCTGCCGCGGTTGTCTGACAGACAGGACTATCGAAGGTCCTCCGGCTGACATGCGAACATATACTGCTTCCATACTTGACTGCTACCTGCGTGGAATAGCTGCACTATAACACATAGTATTTTTTTCAAACTACAACAAAAGGCAGAATTGAAGACTGATGAGATGACAGACCACACTAAAAATCTGATCCAGATACACTTAGCCGTTATGTTGTTCGGGCTTTCGGGGCTGTTTGGCCGGTTTGTGGTCCTGCCTGCTGTCATCATCGTACTGGGGCGCGTGTTTTTCGCAAGCATTTCCATGTTCGCGCTGTTCATGCTGAGCCACAAAAACATCCGACTGAATAAAGGGTGCGATTACTTTATACTTGCTATTGCCGGATTTATCCTGGCTGCCCACTGGACCGCATTCTTCATGTCGATAAAGGTTTCGACAGTCGCAATAGCCGTGCTGATGTATTCGACATTTCCACTCTTCATCACATTCCTGGAACCTCTGCTCTTTCACGAGCCTCTGAAAAAGTCAGACATATTTGCGGCCTTCGCTATGTTCGGTGGAATAATACTCATAGTTCCTGAATTTCACCTCAGCAACAATATAACTGTCGGCATATTATGGGGTATGGCAAGCAGCATCACCTTCGCAGTGCTGACTCTGATAAACAGGAAATATGCAAGAGAATATGATGGCGCCATTGTTGCATTCTATGAGCAGGGTGCTGCAACAGTCGTACTCATACCATCCCTGTTCCTCGTCACTTTCACCGCAACTCCGATTGACATCCTGCTCCTGATACTGCTTGGAGTAGTGTTCACTGCAGCAGCTCACTCAATGTTCATAGGCGGTATGAAGACAATAAAAGCTCAGTCGGCAGCAATGATATCAAGCCTTGAGTCCGTCTACGGGATCATAGCCGCAGCGGTCTCGCTCGGAGAGATACCCTCCTCAAGAGAGCTTATCGGAGGGGGTATCATACTGGGCACAGCTCTTTATTCAACTTTGAAATCATCTAAATAACCCAATCGGCGGGTGCAGATCAAAGCCGCAAATGACGCAGTTTTTCACGGTCTTCCATAAGCGCAACGGGCCCAAAACAGGGCCGGTATTAAAATTATAATCGGCGTATCCTTGGATCTATTTTCCAACCATCGCACCGTACAAGGACTCGGCCCTTTTAATTATGCCGCCGATCGTCGCACCGTTCTGCAGCGCATACCATATTGCACCGCCCATACCGACCCCTTCTTTGACAAACCCCTTCTCATAGTCTGCGAGGCCCTGATACTTAGAGTGTGAGAAATCTATAGGGGCTGAATAATAGTCGACGCCGATCTTCTCTGCATATTGCTTAAAACAGCTGGTTGCGTCCTGAGATACATATTTTGTGGTCGCCACAAGGAGTGGTCTGCTGTCTCCCATATCCCGCATCAGAGCAGCTACCGCAAGCATCTGCGTACCCCCTGCAAGAATAACTTCCGTATCCGCAGGCAATGCTTCGGCAAAAGACGAGGCCGCAACCTGCATAGGATCCCCTACCTCAGCCGCAGCTCCGACGCCCCACCCTCTGAGACCGCCGGTCCTTATGCCGAGGCGCGATGAGACGGTGTTCCATATCTCTTCCTTCAGGGAGAGTGGATTGACAGGTCCGGCCGAAGACACTGTGCCTTCATAACCGAGAGTGCGCAGCAGCATGAGCGCGGTAGTTGTTCCGCCGGGGATGGATTCGGCAATGACAACTCTTTTTGTCTTTCTGCTGATTTCTTCTGCGAGCATTTTTGCCTTCTCAGCGATTTCAACTGCACCCGGAACTGCCGCCCCGTACCTTGGGTCCCGCCCCGGCGCACTGCTAATGTTGGTAAACGGTGTCCCCGGGGAAATAGACGTGCCTGCTCTGACTGTCATTACCGGAAATTTTCCCTCAAGCAGCGCTGCCCTCGTGACAATTGCCGGTGACGGATGCCCGAACGGATCAAGAGGCAGACTGTCCACAACCTTCGGCCTGTCAAAGAAAAGCATGTCGGCATCGGCCGGAGCAGTGTATGGAAGTGCCGCCGTATCAGCCCCGGCAGCTGAAAGCCCCGGCACCTTACTCAATTCTGTCTCGCTGATAAACAATACAAACATTTTCTGCACTTACCCCCTGTACTTATAGTTAAATTAGAGTTAGAATCTCGCACGATGACCTCTGTTTCCGACAGAGCAGTTTGTTGTTGTGCAATCAGTTATAGAGGCGGCAACGTTTACATGTTCTACCATGTTTAAGGCGTTTTTGGCAAATATTTCGATATAATCAGGTTTGAGTTGTGAGGATCGGAGGCATTTCGGTGGCGACAAAACTTGCTCCTACAAGGGGAAACCTTGTAAAACTTACACATTCTATGAAGATGGCCCAGTCCGGACATGACCTCCTCGACCAGAAGCGTCAGGTACTCATGATGGAGCTGGTGCGTTACATAGATTCGGCAAAGACTATCCAGCACGATGTCGAACATATTTTCAGCAGAGCCTATGAGGCTTTGCAGAAAGCAAATATTTCCCTGGGCATCGACACGGTCGAGGATATTTCTGAGTCTGTTCCGGTCACGACAGATATAACAGTTCGCCTGCGTTCTGTCATGGGTGTTGAGATCCCTGACGTAGACCCTCTCGACGACAAAACCGTACCAAGTTATTCGTTTTACGGCTCATCAGGCGCAATGGACGCAGCTTATGTGGAGTTCCGCAAGGTTATGGTGTTGCTTGCCAGACTTGCCGAAGTAGAGACAAGCGTCTATCGTCTTGCAGTTCAGATACGCAAGACACACAGACGCGTGAACGCGCTGGAAAAGGTCGTCATCCCGTCAAATCTGACGGATATAAGGTTTATCTCGGATGTCCTCGAAGAGGGCGAGCGGGAAGACTTTACACGTATGAAGCTGGCTCAGAAAAAGACAAAGTAGCCTTATCCTGGAGGGAATAAAATGAGTACGTTGCAGGAAGTACTTGCAGTTTTGCTTGGAGCTGAATCTGAGGCAAGGCGCATAGTGGAGGATTCACAGAGCGAATCCGAAGGGTTTCTCCGCGCCGCTCAGGAAAAGTTTGCCGGAGAACGGGCGAATCAGATGGCTTCTGCCAGAGAACAGGCAAAGGGTATTATGGAGACGGCTCTTAACTCCGCCAAGACCGAAGCCGCTCAGATCGCGAACCTGGGCAAAGAAGAGAGGATCCGGATGCAGAAACGTTTTGAAGAGAACGCGGATCCTATTATTGATTCTGTGGTTTCTGAGATAGTAAAGAAATATACGTCGCCCAAAAGGAGAGCATAAGCTTGTTATCTACGTCACACGGTCAGGATACCGCGATAGGAGTTAAAGCACATGTCCTCTACAGTCAGCTCCTGACTGCGGAAGAGTACTGGTCTTTACTCAGCCTGAACTCTACAGGCGAACTGGCGGACTTCCTGAAGCAGACTGCCGGATACAAGGAATATCTGGAGACACTTCCTCCTACGAAAGTACATCGCGTAGATCTGGAAAATGCCGTACGCTCTGCTGTACTGTCCGAGGCGACCTCGTTCCTTGCATATCTTGCCGGGCCGAGACGTCAGGTCTTCACTGACTGGCTTGGTTGGTATGAGTCTGAGCAGCTTAAGAGTATATTCCGTTGGATCCGTTCAAGAAGGATCGACAGGGACACTATGAGACAGCGCCTTTACAGCATCCCAGGCTCAAAGCTTTCCTATGATCTGCTGCTTAACAGCCGGGATTATGCGGAAGCGCTTGAGGCCCTGCGCAACACAAGGTATTACAAGGCGGTGCAGGAACCGGTAAGGCGCCTCATAAACGGAGAGGAATCTCTCTTCTCTCTTGAGCTGGCAATAGACAATCTGGTAGAAACCCAGCTCTACTGTGATCTCAAAAAAATACCGGATATGGAGCAGAAGCTTCTTGAGCCACTTTTCGGTTCACGCATAGACCTGCTGAATCTGTACCACTTCCACAGATGTACGTTGTATTACCATATGACGCTGGAGGAAACTCTCAGCAGAATGCTTCCGGTCAAATACAAGATAAAGACGCACGACCTGCGTAATATGGCTAAAAGTGCCACATGGGAAGAAGGACTGAAACAATTAGATATATCATATCCAGCTTACGCGAAAATATTCCTGGATTCACTTGGCAAGCCGGACGAGGAGCTCGCACTTGAAATGTCTATAAAACGCTACAACTATTTCAAAGCCCTTTCTATATTTCAGAAAGGATCACCGGGGTTCCATACGGCAATGAGCTATTTCGTGCTTAAATCACACGAGGTTGACGATGTAATACACATAATAGAAGATGTGCGGTATGACTACGACAGAAGAAACGCTGTAGCATACCTGATAAGGCCAATTATAGGCGGGGGTGAACCCACATGGCAGTAATGAAGATGGTCGCTTTAACTATGATAGGCCCTGACTCCGAGATGGAAAATGTAGCACGCCAAATGGTGCTGACCGGAGGTTTCCAGCCTCTGCCTCTTGACATTCTCGTCAACGACAGGGCCCTCCGCGCCAAGGTCACAACTGAGACCGAAAACCCGTACGACGAACTGCTCACAAAGGTATCGACCATATGGAAGGTTGCTGGGGAGATGATACCTGATCCGTCTCCTGTAAACATTACCAGGGATTTCACACTCTCCTATGCACGCAAACGCGTAGAACAGTCATCCAGGAGGCTCGAGGTCTGGGAGAAGCGACGGATAGCGCTGATAGAGGAAGAGGAACTCCTCAGCGCCACAAAACTTTTTATACAGGCTCTGAAAGGCACTGAATCCACTCCAAATGATCTTTCTGAAAGCATGTTTATAACGACTTTCTTCGGACGCCTGTCAAATGAGAATTACCAGCGTCTCGTTGAAAGCAGCGAAGAGTCCCCGATCGCGATAAACGAGCTGACCGTAATGAATGGCAATACGTGGATACTTGTTATAACAGTTCCCGGATACGAGGAGCCGACAAAGAAACTGCTGGAGGCAGTCTACTTCAAAGAGTTCTCGCTCAAGGAAATCGCAGCACAGTTGACGGGAGAAGATCCTCTATCCCTTGTAAACAAACGCATAGTAAACCATCAAAAGGCAATCAGAGGTCTGGCAAAAGCTGCAAAAGATATGCTGCGTGAACAGCGCACGGAGTATGAGCTTCTATACTCACAGCTTTATACAATGCAGCGCGTCTACGATGTATGCAAAGGACGCGGTGCGGTCAGCGGCATGTTCGTACTTTCCGGATGGATCCCGGCGGACACGCTGGCAGGAATATACAAGACAATTGAAGAAGAGGCTCCGATGACAACTATGCTTGTAGAGGATACGAAGAACATTTCATACTCAGGCATACGTGTCCCTACACTGCTGCAAAACAACGCACTTTTCCGTGCGTTCCAGGACATTGTCGCGATGTACAGCCTCCCGTCATACGGAGAGATCGACCCCTCGCCTATAGTGGCAATTTCATTCATGCTCTTTTTTGGCTTCATGTTTGGTGATATCGGACACGGGCTTATGATATTCCTCGGCTCGATATATCTGGTCAAACAAGGCAAGATGAAGCGCTCCTTCGGACAGGTCATGAAAGCAGCCGCAGTAAGTTCAATGGTCTTCGGTGCCCTGTATGGAAGCATTTTCGGCATAGAGGGCGTTATCCCGGCACTGTGGCTCTCTCCGATGCACGACACAAACAGACTGCTCATTATTGCTATCTGCATAGGCGTTTTCATGATAAGCCTCGGGCTGATACTTAACATGATAACACAGTACAGGGCAAGGGACTTCGGGCGCCTGCTCTTCGACGGGCAGGGGCTTGCGGGGCTCTTCCTCTATTGGGCGATGGCAGCTCTTGCGGCTATTTACATGACCGGCACCAAGATTTCTGAGATGGCTGCTGATATCATGTGGGGCGGCATAGGAGTCATGATACTGCTGATGATATTCCGTGATATCCTCGCACGCTACCTGCTTCGTCAGAAGAGCGAGAAGGAGTCGGTCGTTCTGAATTTATTCGAGATAATGCATAACCTGATGTCCTTCGTCTCAAACACTGCGTCGTTCGTCCGCCTTGCGGCGTTCGCGCTTAACCACGTCGGACTCTCAATGGCGGTAATAATGCTGTCGGAGATGGTACACAACCTGCCGGGCGGCATAGTGATGAAGGGTATAATTCTTGTCGTTGGAAACATCGTAATAGTCTGTCTTGAAGGTCTGATCGTCTTCATACAGACATTGCGTCTCGAATACTATGAGTTCTTCGGAAAGTTTTACAAGGGAGGAGGCAGTGCATTCAAACCTGTCGGCTGGAATAAGGACGGCACAAAATACGCGCCGGCAGCCGCAAGAAAGTAGATTACCGCTTCAGGCGGCGTTTCACAACTAAATACTGCAAATAATTTTATAAGGGACAATAAATGAGAAGGAGTGGTTTTGTATGTTTGGACTGGCAATTTGCTGCTGCACTGTAGCAACTATGATAGGTGCCGGATATCTGATGCAGCGCAAGGGCTATAAAGGGAACAGGGCGATATACGCAATAAGTCTCGGAGTATCTTCCTTCCTTGTCTTCGCTGGAGCAGCCCTGTCTCTGACGGCACATCCCGCTTTTGCCGCCGCCGCCGCCGCGCCGCTTGGAACTGCAGCAGGGATGGGCTTCATTGCAGCATCCGTATCAACAGGCCTTGCATGTCTTGGCGCAGGCCTTGCGGTAGCAAGCGTGGGTTCGGCCGCACTTGGATTAGTGGGCGAAAAACCTGAGATGCTCGGAACGACGCTTATCTATCTCGGACTTTCGGAAGGTATCGCAATTTACGGCGTTATCGTCTCCCTGCTTATCCTTGGCCGTATATAAAGGACAGTTTTTTCGGAAATGAGAGCGTTTCTCGTGAGCGACAACCACGATTCCCTGGTAGGGATGAGGCTGGCCGGAATACAGGGTTGTCTGGTTCACACTTCTGAAGAGGCATTTGCTGCGATAGACAGAGCCCTTAAGATACATGATCTTGCCATTCTCGCAATAACCGAGAAGGCCGCGGCAATGGCTCCGGATATTATTCAGCAGCTGCGGGAGCGCGGGGATCTGCCTCTGGTAGTTGAGATACCTGACAGATTCGGTACTAACCGCGGCCCTGATTTTCTGACCCGCTACGTACAGGAAGCCATTGGGGTGAAGATGTGATGAAAGAAGTTCAAAGTGAAAAGATAAACACGTTAAGAGACATCATCCTCGACAAAGCCGACGTGCAGAAAAAAACGCTCGTCGCAAACGCACGTCGCGAGGCTGAGGAATGGCTTGCTAAGGAGACCGAAAAACTGCAGCGCGATACTAATCTTATTCTGCAGGATGCGCGAAAACGGGCAGAAGATATCAGGCGCAGACAGATCCTCGCAGCTGAACGCGAAAAATCAACGGAGACTCTGCGCCTTCAGAATCGTATACTTTCCGAAGCGCTTGGAAGACTTCAGGACAAGCTTGTGCACCTCAGGGATCGCGACAACTACATAGATATCCTTACCGGGATGTGTATGGAGGCCATAGCATCACTTAAGGGATGCAACAGCTTTAAGCTGCGCCTGTCTGCTTTGGATGCCGATCTGTCCGACAAGATCATCGCAAAAGTACGGGAACTCGCACCAGATGTAGAATTTACGTTTGATACTGAACCGGCGCCGATCCTCGGAGGGTGCTGGGTATCTTCAGACGACAACCGCAGGCAGGTAAACTTAGACTGGCAAAACCTGACACAGGAAATGGCGGATACATTGGCCGAACGGCTCCTGCCGCTGCTATAGGAGGAATGGATTTTGGAGGTCAACACAACTAATACTCCAATGATAAAAGAAGGCCTTGTGGCCTTCGTTAATGGTCCTGTCATAAAAGCGACAAATATGAGAGACTTCGCTATGCGCGAAGTCGTCACCGTAGGCAACAAGCGCCTCATGGGTGAAATAATCAGCATGGACGATGACAATGCCACGATTCAGGTCTATGAAGACACAGACGGACTTCGATTGGGAGAGAAAGTCCACGGCACAGGGGAACCGCTTTCAATAGAAATCGGCCCGGGGCTCATCGGCAGTTTCTTTGACGGGATCGGGCGTCCTCTGGATCTGCTCCTCGAAAAAGAAGGCATGTATATTTCACCGGGCACTACTGTCAACATGCTCGACCGAGAGAAAAAGTGGGACATCACTCCTGTCGCAAAAGTAGGAGACCTGATAACCGGCGGCATAGTTATTGCGACGGTTCAGGAGACACCCCTTCTCGTCCACAAGATAATGGCCCCTATTGGTACTGAAGGCGAGGTAACATGGATAGCTCCCGCAGGTATACATAAGGCGGGGGAAGATATAGCAAAGGTCAAGGATGCATTCGGGAGGGAAGTGGCTATACCCATAATTCAGCGTTGGCCGGTCCGCACCTCCAGACCATACCGTGAGCGTCTTCTCCCCAATGAACCGTTTGTAACCGGACAGCGCGTCATTGACGGGCTCTTCCCGATAGCAAAGGGAGGCACTGCCTGTATCCCCGGAGGCTTTGGGACAGGCAAGACAGTCACACAGCATCAGCTCGCCAAATGGGGGGACGCTCAGGTCGTCATATACATCGGCTGCGGAGAGCGAGGCAATGAGATGACGGATGTCCTTGAACAGTTCCCTGTGCTCGAAGACCCGCGTTCTGGACGCCCGCTTATGGAGCGTACGATACTGATCGCAAACACATCCAATATGCCTGTTGCCGCACGCGAGGCATCCATTTACACCGGAATAACGATTGCCGAATACTTCCGCGATATGGGCTACGATGTGGCGATAATGGCGGATTCAACATCACGCTGGGCCGAGGCCCTTCGTGAGCTCTCAGGACGCCTTGAAGAGATCCCGGCGGAAGAAGGGTTCCCCGCATACCTGCCAAGCCGCCTTGCAGAGTTCTACGAGCGGGCGGGACGTGTCATAACTCTTGGCGGCGAAAACGGAAGTGTCACCGTAATCGGAGCTGTCTCTCCTCCTGGCGGTGACTTTACTGAACCGGTCACAAGGCATACAAAGCGCTTTATCCGATGCTTCTGGGGACTTGATAAAAACCTCGCTAACGCACGCCACTATCCTGCTATCTCTTGGATAGACTCCTACAGTGAATACGCCGAGGAGCTCAACAACTGGTTCTGCACGAATGTTGACCCAAGATGGACTGAACTTCGCGATGAAGCACGTCAGATACTCTCTGAAGATACTAAAGTTCAGCAGGTTATCAAGCTTGTGGGAGAAGATGTCCTACCTGATGACCAAAGACTTGTAGCTTTTACCGCGTTCCTTGTGAAAAATGGATACCTCCAGCAGAACTCTTTCGGCTCAGACTCATATTCGCCTCTGTTAAAGGGCTTTGAGATACTCTATTTGATAATGGAATTTCACCACAAGGCTATGGAACTTGTCCGCAAAGGCATTCCTATCTCTTTGATCAGAGAAGACTCCTCTGTCGACATGCTGACTCACCTCCGTGAGCTTGATCCGGAGGACAAAGAGGGTTTTAATGAAGTGCGCAAGCGCATATCCGCACACCTTGACAGGGTGGCGGCAGAGCGCACGAGAAAGCTTGGAGGCGAGTAGCGGATGGCACAACCCGAATATATTGGCGTAAAAGACATAAACGGACCGTTTATACTCGTAGAAAACGTATCAGGAGTCGGCTATGGCGAACTTGTGAACATCAAAGACAGTCAGGGGAACCTTCGGCATGGGCAGGTCAAGTCTCTGAGCGAAAAAGCAACGCTCGTACAGGTTTTCTCCGGAACAGGGGACCTCGTCCCAAACACAACCAAGGTACGTTTCCTCGGCAGACCGCTTGAGATCCATCTTTCAAAGCAAATGCTCGGACGTACTTTCAACGGACTCGGAGAACCAAAGGACGGCTGCGGAGAGATATACGGAGGTAAAAGAGTCAACATAAACGGGCTCCCGCTTAACCCGATGGCACGCCAGTACCCTAAGGATTTCATCCACACCGGTATTTCGGCAATCGATACGCTTACGACCCTGATCAGAGGACAGAAGCTGCCTATATTCTCAGGCAACGGCCTCCCCCACAACCAGCTTGCGGTACAGATAGCTACGCAGGCAAAGATCATGGGCACAGCCGAATTCGCTGTCGTATTTGCGGGTATAGGTATCAAGCACGACGATGCGGCATACTTCACACAGGAACTGTCTTCACGCGGACACAGCAACAACATAGTAACATTTCTGAACCTGGCTGATGATCCTGTAATTGAACGCATAGCAACACCGAGAATGGCGCTTTCAACAGCCGAATACCTCGCATACGAGCTTGGCCTGCACGTCCTTGTCATAATCACGGATATGACGAGCTACTGCGAAGCGCTTCGCGAACTTGGCGTAGCCGCAGGGGAAGTCCCGAGCCGCAAAGGATATCCCGCGTATCTTTACAGCGACCTTGCTTCGCTTTATGAAAGGGCGGGGGTCGTGCACGGGGTAGATGGGAGCGTCACTCAGATACCTATACTTACGATGCCTAACGATGATATTACGCACCCTATCCCTGACCTTACAGGGTTCATCACCGAAGGACAGATAGTTCTTTCGCGTGATCTGGATGCAAAGAATATTTATCCGCCGATAGACATACTTACAAGCCTTTCGCGCCTGATGAAGGACGGCATAGGCAAGGGATTCACGCGCGAAGACCATCCAAGCGTCTCAAGCCAGCTGTTCGCTTCATACAGCCGGGTCCAGGATGTGCGCTCACTGGCAGGGGTAGTCGGTGAGGATGAACTCTCTAAAAACGATAAGTCCTCGCTCGAGTTTGGGAAGCTTTTCGAAGAAAAATTCCTTAATCAGGGCAAGGGAGAAGAACGGGAAATAGGCTATTCTTTAGATACGGCGTGGGAAATACTCAGCACTCTGCCAAGAAGTGAACTTACCAGAGTTTCTCTGTCCGAAGTACAGGAACATATCAAAAAAAACGATTAGCTCAAGAGATAAATATATGGATCTGACAGCCGGCGCAGGTTACTTACAGCGCCGGCTTATTGATTGTTTGAGCCTGTGGCATAATAGTACAGGCAAGCAGAACGAGATCACAGCTGCGACGTGCAATGCGGACAGCGCGTCGCATTGTCGTCAATCTCCGAGATGCAGAATGGACACTTGCGTTTGGGTACAGGAGACGGCTTAGGGGGCGTAAGTTTATTCACAAAGCGTATGAGGACGAAAACAGCCCCTGCCTGAATGAGAAAATATATTACAGTATTGAGAAATACACCGTAAGCGATAACAGGCAGATTTGCAGCCTTTGCATCCGCAAGATTCGCTATGTGGGTACCTGAAAGATTGATAAACAGACCGGAGAAATCTACTCCGCCAAGAAGCATCCCGATGGGCGGCATGAGTATATCTGAGACTAGCAGTCTGTCGGATTTAGCCTTTCTTACAGCATTCCCCCAGATCACATGAAACATGCTAAAATATCAGTAATATCAGTGTTTAAGGGTGATTTGACATGAGTAGGAATTTCAGAGATATTAACAGGAATAGCAAGTATCTTTTCCCTGAATCAGTTGATGAATGGCTTCCTGAAGATCATCTTGCCAGATTTGTTGTCGAGCTCGTCGACAGTCTTGATATTCGTACGATTGAATCGGCTTATCGCAAAGGCGGAGTTGCCGCGTATCACCCGAGGATGTTGCTCGCCTTGATCTTTTACGGATATGCGACAGGAATATTTTCAAGCAGAAAAATAGAGCGTGCAACCTACGATTCTGTCGCCTTTCGATATATAGCGGTCAACATGCATCCTGACCACGACACCATATCCAATTTCCGTAAAAGGTTTTTGCCTGAGCTTGGCTCGCTGTTCACGCAGATTCTGTTGACGGCGGATCAAGTCGGCTGTCTCAAACTTGGCACAGTTAGTATCGACGGGACAAAAGTTCACGCAAACGCGTCAAAGCACTCGGCAATGAGCTACGGTCACGCCTGCGAGCTTGAGGAGCGGCTTCAGTCCGAGGTGAAAGAATTGCTGAAGATGGCTGAAGAAGCGGACAACGCCAGTCTTCCTGAAGACCTTGACATTCCGGAGGAACTTTCACGTCGAAGCGAGCGAATTGTTGCGATCCAGGCGGCAAAGAGAGAGATCCAACGTCGTGCGTCAGATCGCTACGAGCAAGAAAAGAAAGAATATGAGGATAAACTCAAGTCTCGCGCAAAGCGCGAGCAGGAGACAGGAAAGAAGAGCCGCGGCAGAGCTCCCGCCGCTCCCGAAGGGCCTGAGCCGCGGGCAAAGGATCAGGTGAATCTCACGGACGGAGATTCTCGGATCATGCCAATATCGGGCGGTGGTTTTGAACAGTGTTTCAACGCACAGGCGGCGGTCGATAACGAAACTCTTCTGGTAGTAGTGTCCAATGTGACTCAAAATCCCAATGACAGACAGGAATTAATTCCGATGCTTGAAGCCATTGATCAGTTGCCCGAAGATCTGCCCGAAGTGCAAAAAATACTGGCTGATGCGGGCTATTACAGCGAGACCAACGTGGAAGCCTGTGAAGATAGAAACATCACGCCCTTCATAGCTCTTGGACGGGTGTCGCATAACCAGGGTATTATCGAGCGATTTACAGAATCAGAGCCTGAAGTGGCGAAGAGGGCGACGGAGCGATTGAAATACAGGCTCAAGAGCAAAGAGGGGCGTAAGATATTTTCACGAAGAAAATGCACGATAGAGCCAGTATTCGGCATCATCAAGAATGTATTGGGCTTCCGTCAGTTTCTTTCCCGTGGACTGGAAGCGGTCCGATCTGAATGGCAGTTGGTATGCCTGTCATGGAACATAAAGAGATTACATGTTCTGATGAATGAAGCCGCCTTAAATTAAGATCAGACCGCGAAGAAAGAAGAAGACTGCAGGGCGAATAACCTGAAAAAGACGTTTAAAACGTTGAGGGAGGGATTAAATGGTATCATTTCCCAGGTAATCCCCGACAGACTGCTAGCGAAGCTATCACCTTGCCAAAAGCGGCACCAATAATGACACCGATAACCATATCGAGAACATTGCCGCGCATCACAAATTTCTTGAAATCCTGCATCACCGACATAATAACATCCTCCCGTTCATGTATATTTTACCTCCTGCAACATTACAGACCGATGAACATACAGAGGCACATCCTGACTCAAAAGTTATATATACGCCTTTTATGGTTTTATGGCTGCTGCTTTGCAGATCCCCTTGCTTGTAATACGCGGCACAGCGTTTATCAGCGCAACAGTATAAGGATGCGAAGGGCTGTTGAGCACTGATTTTGTCGTCCCCTCCTCACAGAGCTTACCGCCTTTCATCACCATTATCCTATCAGCGGCACGCCCCGCCAGTAAGAGGTCATGCGTGACAAATATCATGGCCATTCCGGACGCCACCCTCTGTTTAAGGACTTCGATAATATCGCCGCGAGTAGATACATCCTGCATCGATGTCGGCTCGTCACACAACAGCAGTTCTGGCGCAAGCATGAGAGAACGGGCCAGTTCAACACGCTGTCGCTGTCCGCCTGAAAGTCCGACCGCACGTGAGTTCAGTATCCTTTCACCCTCCAGGCCAAGCTCCGCCAGCAGCTTCTTTGCCCTGATCCTTGCTTCTTCTTTAGGCATACCGGAGTGGGCAATGACCTCCGGTTCAATAACCGCCTCGAGTGCCGATAGCCCCGGTGGTATTGCCCCATACGGATCCTGCGCGACATATCCGCACCTGCGTCGCAATTTTGCAAGTTCACTAAACATTAACATATCCACATCCAAGCCAAACAGGAAGACCTTCCCTGCTGTTTTTTCCGCAAGTCCCATAATGGCTCGCAGAAGCGTCGTCTTTCCGCTTCCTGATTCTCCGACTATCGCAAGGGTCTCTCCGCCGCTTAGAGAAAGCGATATATTATCGACCGCAGTGTGCAGCGTCCTGTTTTTAGATTTAAAACAGATTGTGAGTTTTTCAGCTTTCAGTATATTATCCCTTTCTGCTTCCATTATCTCCACCGCCATTATGTCAGCATTGCCCTTACCAGGTCTCTTGTATGGGAGTGTTTAGGATCAGTGATTATATCATCGGGCGTACCATCCTCAACCAGAAGCCCGTCCTTCATAACAAGCAGCCGGTCGCAGACAGTTGCTGCCAATGGGAGGTCATGCGTCACAAAAAACACAGTCAACCCCTTATCCTCCCTCAGCTTCAAGAGGAGTTTGAGTATCTCTGCCTGTGTTATCACATCAAGCGCCGTAGTGGGCTCATCAGCAAAAAGGAGCGAGGGGGAGCACGAAAGAGCAAGCGCTATAGCCGCTCGCTGCTTCTGTCCGCCGGAGAGCTCGTGAGGGTATCTTTTCCTGATCGAAACATCCAGCCCTACCTCTTCCAGAAGGGCACCTATTTTTTCCGCAGCTTCCGGACCTTCCATGGACATGTGGACCCGCAGCACTTCCTCTATATGGTGTCCTATCGTAAGCACCGGTGTAAACGAGTTAAGCGCACCCTGCGGGACCAGCGAGATCTCCTTCCATCTTATTTTCTGAAGTCCGTCTTCTTTTAGGGCAAGAATATTTTTGTCATTAAAACGTATCTCGCCGCTTACAGACGTCCCTTTCGGCAGCAGGCCGAGCGCAGCCATTATCATAGTGCTCTTGCCGCTGCCGGATCCGCCCACCAGCCCGGTGAACGAACCGCGTTCAAGCATAAATGAGATGCCGCGCACAGCATCAGTGCAGGTCCGGCCACCGGTGTATCTTACTGTGAGGGCTCGGATATCAAGCATTTTTACCGCCCCCGAGCCTTGGGTCTATGCGTTCCTCGAGGTAGCGTCCTATGTCCATAAATATCAGACACAGCGCCACTATCCCGATACCGGGAGGCAGCAGCAGCCACCATGCGCCTTCAGTGAAGGCGCCGAACGAATGGGCCTCATGAAGCATTTTGCCCCAGGATATCAGGCGCGGGTCCGAAAGTCCGAGAAATGCAAGTCCGGCCTCAGCAAGAATAGCCCCGGGGACACCAAGCGCTACATTGGCAAGCAGGATCGGAGCTGTCTCAGGCACAAGATGGCGCCACAGTATGTAGCTGCGCTTTGCCCCAAGGGCCTTAAGGCCCTCTATCCAGGGGCTCTCCCTGACTGTAAGGACCAGTGCGCGAACAGAACGGGCCGTGCCCATCCATGAGAAGATAGAGAGTATCAGTACAAGCTGCCATAGCCCCTTACCCCATATACCCGCAAGCACCATCAGTATAGGAAGCGTGGGAATAGAGAGGAGAATGTCCACCGCACGCATTATCAGCGCATCGACCCACCCGCCGATGTATCCGGCCGCAAGCCCGAACCCTAGGCCAAACAGACTGGCTATTATTGTCGCGCTTATACCGACAATAAGAGAGGTACGTATGCCATATATAAGCAGAGTAAAGACGTCACGTCCGCGCTGATCGGTACCAAGAAGACCCTGCCTTCCCCCTGGAAGAGAAATCCTTAAATCCGCGGATGAGGCTCCTTCCACTGATATCCTGTAATTTCCCGGAGACGGGAAAAGATGATCCACGCTCCTGCCTATGAGCGGGAGGCCAAGCGCCTGCTTGAAGATCATGTCGCGTCCATCTATGTTGATCCAGTAAACAGTGTGTCCTGTAAGCGAGGCAATCGTATACTTGCCCTTCGGTGTCTGCCAGACTATATTCACCTGATCCCGCGGGTCTGCGTTGACCCTGCCTGTAACGGCGAATATAGCAGGAGGAAGTTTTGTCCATCGAAACCCGGCCCCGTCTTGATTTATATCCATAGTTACGGTCACCGGAAGGCTCAGATCCCACCATAAAGGCCTTGCGAAAGGCGCTCCGACTATGTCCGATGGATGTCCTGCGATAAGCATAGGCCCGGTGATCCCGATAATGCATATTATAATAAAAGCTATTATGCTCCGGCGCCTTAACAGAGTCTCCATCAGTTCCTGCCCTCTATGCGGACGCGCGGGTCAACAATGCCGTAGACTATGTCTGCCAGGAAATTACAGATGACTGTTATCAGCGCCAGCAGATAGAACGCCGCACCGGCCGAAGGATAATCATGTCCGGATACCGCTTCAAGAAGAAAAGTCCCGATCCCGTGGAGGGAAAAAACAGATTCCGTTATCACCGCTCCGGATACAAGTCCGGGAACAGACATAAGCAGTATCGTAAGTATAGGCGGAAGTATCGTACGGAACGCGTGGCCATATACGACCTGCCTTTCAGAAAGTCCGCGCGCGCGCGCCATCAGCACGAAGTCCTCACCAAGTACGCGTACCATGAGGTTGCGCACATAAAGCGCCCACCCCCCGAAACCGATCAGCGTAAGAGAGAGCACCGGTAGCGCCATGTGCCATATATAGTCAAAAGTCAGAGCCAGCGTTCCCTGAGGCTGCGGGACGGAGACACTTCCACGCAGCGGGAAGAAATGGAACGTTCGTGCAAGAAGCATAAGCAGCACAAGCTGTACAAAGAAACCGGGGAACGAGGTCGTTATCGCTCCGGCGCGGAGCACTATGCGCTCAGCAAGTCTGCCCCTGTTAAGAGCGGCCTTTATACCAAGCCAGATGCCAAGTATAGACGAAAGCACCATCGAGCTCGTCATCAGCACCAGCGTGCCAGGCAGCCTCGATATGAGCTCATCCCATACAGGCTTTCTGCTGAGGAAGGATAGTCCGAAGCTGAAGGTCAGCATCTGCTTTATATATATAAAAAACTGTTCAAGCAACGGTCTGTCAAGTCCATAAAGCTCACGCAGCCTGTCCTTTGCCTCCGGTGAAAAACCGGGGTCGATGATAGTGTTCACGGCATCGCCAGGCATGATCCTGAACAGGAAGAAGTTAAGCACCAGCACGGCTGCCAGGACTATCAGCGATGAAAGTACCCTTCGCAACAGCCATGACTTCCTCACTTATTATCACCTCTCATATTGCGAAGCAACCTGTAATGCGGATTTTTTTTCATCATTACATATTCGCCGGGCTTGTATTCGTCAAGCATGAACGGACCGGAGCCAATAAGCCCCGCAGGGCCGAACTTGCCGTTTTCATCCATAGGGTCCCAGTTCTGCCAGTCTTTTATTTGGCTTATCACACGTTCCGGCATACACGGAAGACCTCCGATATTATCAAGGTACCAGTAGCTTATGCCCTTCATACGCACAATCAGCCTGCCGTCGTCGAATGACTCAACGGAGCTGATGTCTTTGACCGAGTCGAAAAAACGGGGAATTTTATTCTTTCGCAGAAAATCTATCGTCGCCCTGACGTCATGCGCTGTAAGCTTGCTGCCGTCGCTCCATTTCAACCCCGGCAGTATCTTGAAGGAAAGCTCCGTATGGGCCGACTTACCGCTCCCCGCAGTCTTAACGCTCCATGAACCCGCCAGAGCGGGCATATCTTCAAGTGTGAACGGATCCGTGCCTATAAGGCTTTCATATATCATCCCCAGCACCTGCCATGAATAGGCTGTGCCCGCCACAAAAGGGTTGAGGTTGCGCGGCTCCTCCGCTAGTATCATGTTCAACTGGCGCATTTTACCGTTCTTGGGTTCTGCCATTATCAGCGTCCATATGTTGTCGGCAGTCATCCTGTCCGTCGTAAGGACGTTCTTCCATGATTTAGACACTGCTGACACAGAAAAACGGCTGTATATCGGGATTGACGGCACAAGACGGGAAAGGATCTGCTGTGATTCCGCCGATGCCGCTTCGGCGTTTTTTTTATCTTTGGCAAAGCGCAGACGTACAAGTGCCGCGTCAAGCTCAGGGTCGCTTGTCCCGGTCATGTTATAGCCGCCCTCCACGTTCATCGAACTGTGGTAAAAAGAATAAAGAGAATCAGGATTGCGCCCCATCGACCAAGCCAGCACCGCAAGAGAATATTCCCTCCGGTCAAGCTTAGCTATCATTGAGGAAAAATCCATCGGCTCGACCTCAACGGGGAATCCTATAGCATGCAGTGAATCCGCTATCTGCTCGGCAAGCTCGGCTGTAGTCGGGGCAACGCGTGCAAGAGGCGTAAGCAGCTTCATTTTCTTAAGCGGTTTGCCATCGGGCGCTACCAGATTGCCGGCAACGTTCCATGTGTAGCCCCGATTTCTGAGCTTGCGGCGCGCCTCATTCCGGTTGTAGATATTTTTAGTGCTGTCGGGCAGCGCCCATGGAGAGACCGGCGGCAGCCAGCTGTTTATAGGTTCGCAATAGCCGGAGAATATTGTACGTACAATATTGTTGCGGTCTATAGCCTCGGCCGCAGCTTGCCTGACCAGCTTATCGTTCCATGGTTCGGAGTTGTTGTTGAGCAGAAGAAAAAATGCGTGGGACCCGCGCGCGAGCGACATCTCAAGTTTAGGGTCACGGCTGAGTCTGTCTATATCGGACGGACGCGTTATGTCGCTTATGATGTCAAGCTCGCCCTTTTCAGCCGCAAGTATCTTAGCGTCGTCGTTTGCTATGATCACCATACAGAGCTTCTCTATCCTCGGGCCATAGACCTTGCTGAGATCAAGCCTCCCTGCATGAGCGCGGGCTGACGGCGCAGACAGTACAAGAAGGAGGAACACGCATACAAAACTTGCAACGCTCCGCTTCCATTCGTACATCAGCATACCTCTGCCGCCCCTGCTGTGCTGATTATTATATCCCGTGAAGGGACAGGTTTGCCTGATATTATATTGAGCAAAAACCTGCCGGCAAGCACACCCGTCTCAAATGTCGGCACCGTCTGTCCGGATTCAAAAAGTACGGAGAAATAATCCCCCATTTTGAAACCGAGCGTCACCAGAGGCACAGAAACACACTCAGGACCGTTTTTAGAATCGGCCCAGATAATCCCCTCGACACTCCGGTCAAGCAGTTTGCCAAGTTCACGGACAGCACGCTTAGGGTTACCATCAGTACACTTTAAGACAAGCTCATATTCAGAGTTTGCGATAGCGCGGTCAAGGCCGGCAACAAAAGGGGCAAACCATATAGTGTTGAACTCACTCATTACAGCACCCACGAGCCCGCTCCTGTTAGTCGAAAGGTTACGCGCATTTTGGTCAAGACGGTAGTTTAATCTGCGCACAGCCTCTATGACCTTCATCCTGGTCTTCTCAGATATGCGATGGTCACCTTTCAGTACACGGCTCACTGTCGCCTTGTCTACACCGGCCTCTTTCGCAACATCCTGCATCGTGACCTTCATCCCGCTCACCATCCATATGCAACCGCTTATTCAAATTTTCACTATTATATGAGATATGTAAGTGTTAGTCGAGCATAGAGGGACATTAGCTTACATATCCTTTGCATGTAAAGTCGTCACCCCAGAATGATTCCGCGATTTTTTTGATTACCCATCTTTTTGTGTTTGTGAGATGATATTTCATGAGATTTACCTCCGGCCGCAGGTTGGATATCTGAAGGATCCTATACTGTGTCTCCGTTATTTGCAACGTATATTTATGCTTTTTACAACAGACGGGATAGAGCAAATTATCAGTAGCGTCTGATTCCACTATAAAGAGTTATCTCTCTTGTGCTCGAAGGCATTGTCGGGTATTGTATTATCAGATGGATAACGTTTTATTGGGGGTGTTTGTGTTGCCTATCTGGAACATCATAGGGCCTGTTATGATAGGCCCCTCTTCCAGCCACACAGCCGGAGCAGTGAGCATCGGACGCATGGTGCGTATGTGCTGGGGCAGCGACGTGAAGAGGGCAGACATTTACATGAGGGGAAGTTTTGCAACGACCGGCAGCGGGCATGGAACAGACAGAGCGATCCTTGCGGGACTGCTGGGGTATACCCAGGATGATCCGGCAGTGCGCGATGGAATTGAATTAGCCCGCAAAGCCGGTATCGATTTTCATTTTTATGTGGAAGACATAGAAGGTGCACACCCAAACTCGGCCAGAATTGTCCTATCTGACGGGACAGGCCGGATCATGGATGCCGTCGGAGCCTCAGTTGGCGGAGGATCTGTCTGCCTGCAGGAACTTGACGGCTTCCAAATAGACATCTCCGGCGTACTGCCCGCGATAATAATAATAAATCGCGACATACAGGGAGTTGTGAGCGCTGTGACGTCATTCCTCTCGCAGCGCGGAATAAACATCGCAACGATGAAACTCCGCAGGGATGCGCGGGGCGGCCTGGCGACAATGGTGCTGGAACTCGATGCAGACGGGGATACCGTAGATATAGATGAGATGCGGGCCGTACATCCGGCTATAGTAAGGGTAATAACGATACCGGGACAGGGGGCTGTATGATGCGCTCAATAAAAGAGATAATTTGCTTTGCTGAAAATAATGGTCTTTGCCTCCACGATGCCGTCCTTCTTATGGATTCAGAGACGACGGGCGTCTCAGCCGATGATATACGCGGCAAGATCTCTGCGAGGCTGACAGACATGGGGCGCTCCGTAATAGAAGCACGAGGGAACAAAGTACCGTGCAAACTAGTTTCGCCTACGGGAGGCGCGCTAAGGGAATATGCGAAAAAAGGCGGACTGTGCGGCGGGTTCATCCTGAGCGCTGCGGCAATCGCCCTTGAAGTAGCCACTTATAACGCTTCGATGGGCCGCATAGTTGCCGCTCCTACGGCAGGCAGCTGCGGGATCCTGCCGGGGCTTTTGTTTGCGTGGAAAGAATTTTACGGCACAGAGGCAGAAGAGACAGAGACATCTCTGACTGAGGCACTTGTGGTTGCCGGTGCAATAGGAGAAGTCATAGCCAACAGGGCAACGCTCGCAGGGGCAGAGGGCGGATGTCAGGCCGAATGCGGGGCCGCCGCCGCTATGGGCGCCGGTGCGCTTGTATATCTTCAGAACGGCAGCAATCGTGCCGTTGCAAGCGCAGTTGCCATTACACTCAAATCTGTGCTTGGCCTGGTATGCGATCCGGTCGGCGGTCTTGTTGAATCGCCATGTATAAAACGCAACGGGACACTTGCCGCGATCGGCGCATTGTCCGCTGACATGGCGCTTGCAGGTATTGAATCGCTTATCCCGGCAGATGAGGTCATAGACGCAATGGCTCAGATCGGACGCTCAATACCGCCGTCCCTGCGTGAAACTTCACGCGGCGGGCTGGCGGTCACTCCGACGGCCAAGAAGCTTGTGGAGGATATTCAGCGGGGACCCGCCGTCAGCATTGAATAACAGACAGCGGATCGTATGAAAAACACGTTATCGGCTTTCCAAATCATCCTCCAGTGGGAATATTTCTGAAATTAAGCCTTTCCGAGAGCATCTCAAGTGCATTCAGACCAGCTACAGAGTTGCCTTTGGCATCAAGCGGCGGAGAAAAGACCCCGACCCCCATTCTCCCGGGAACAACGGCCAGTATTCCGCCGCTGACGCCGCTCTTCCCAGGGACTCCGATGCGTACGGCAAACTCTCCCGACCCGTTATAGAGGCCGCAGGTCGTCATAAGACCCAGCAGAGTATAAACTGTCTTCTTTCTTAGGATCCTTTTCCCAGTCGAGGCACATATCCCTCCGGAGGCAAGCATGGCGCCTATTTTTGCAAGCGACTGCGCTGTACATATGATGCTGCATTGACGAAAATACAGATCAAGAAAGACCTCCACGTCACCATGCAGCAAACCGGTACTCTTCATGAAATATGCCAGTGCTCTGTTTCTGTCCGCAGTGGATCTCTCCGATTCAAAAACCTTCTCGTTATATTCCGGACGGACACCAGTAATCAATTTTGTAAAAGCAAGAAGCTCATCAAAAACCCCGTCGCCGAATTCATTCCGCAGCAATGCACATATCGCAATGGCCCCTGCGTTCATGAAGGGATTTGAAGGTTTAGGAGATGTCATTTCAAGACGCATCAATGAATTGAAAGAGTCTGCGCTAGGCTCCATGTCTACGTATTTGAATACCTTTCTCATGCCTAGTTTCTCTATTGCAAGAGATAGAGATAGAATTTTGGATATAGACTGCATTGTAAAAAATTGTTCGGCATCGCCTGTTTCGATGGCAGTTCCGTCTGTCAGCACGCAGCTCAGGCAGAAGAGGTCCGGAGACATCAATGAGAGCTCAGGAATATAATCCGCAACTTTCCCACACAAACTGATGCTCGCTGCAGATGTCTTTATCTCCTCAAGCAAAGATTGGGTCAATGAGCTCTGTCTCGTCATTCTTATCGTCCTTTCTCCTGCGCCACGCAGTTTGCGCAACAGGCAACATGGCGGTTATGAGAAATACTAACATGCAGATACTTCTACCCTTACATCATCTCTCCGGCGTTTTCGGCCCTGTCGTCAATCATGGCGCCTAAATGGGCCTGAAGTGCGGTCTTTGCATATATTCCCAGTATTCCGACCGATCGCTTTGGCGGCAGTTTCCATTCCGAGAGCCTTGCCCTTATTGTCTCTTCAGGCAGCACAAGGTCGGCCGTGCGTCCAGGAATATCAATTTTTATTATATCGCCGTCTTCCACTACTGCTATAGCACCGCCGACTGCGGCCTCCGGCGAGATATGGCCGATGGCCGCACCTTCGGTAAAACCGGAGAACCTCCCGTCTGTCAGCACAAAAACATCCTGTCCCATACCAATACCGACAAGGGCATCGGTCGTCATCATCATCTCTCTCATTCCGGGCGCTCCGCGCGGGCCTTCATAGCGTATGACCACAACATCGCCTTTATTTATCCTGCCTGAAACTACTGCCGCATGAGCCTTTTCATCAGAATTGAACACGCGGGCCGGCCCTTCAAACTTTCTGATCTTTTCCGAGATAGTAGTGGTACGGCATATCGCCCCGTTTGGAGAGAGGTTTCCTTTTATAACAGCGATCCCGCCGTTTGGAAAGACCGGGGCATCGGCAGTTGTAAGAACATCGTGATCCGAAGATTTACAAAGCCCCGCTATCTCGCCGATAGTGCGGCCTGAGACAGTCATGCATTCCTTATGCAGATAGTCCTTCATCTCTCCTATTATGGCAGGCACTCCTCCCGCGTTATAGAGGTCGATAATTGTAGCTTTGCCAGTCGGGATGACCCGGCTGATTACCGGTATCGATTCAGAAAGTTTGTCAAAGTCATCAAGCGTAAGCTCGACCCCTACTTCACGAGCCAGGCTAAGCAGGTGAAGCACCGCATTTGTTGAACCGGCAAGAGCCATGGTCAGTATGACTCCGTTGAGCAGTGCTTCGCGGGTAAGTATGTCTTTGGGCTTTATATCCTGTTTCACCAGATCTACGATCCTGCGCCCTGTCTGAGTGGCATAGCGATCCTTCTCGGCATAGACGGCAGGCACGGTTGAAGAACCGGGCATAGCCAAACCCAGTCCCTCGACAAGTATCTGCATCGTATTGGCGGTGCCCATCAGTGAGCAGGCGCCTGGACCGGGACATACATGGTCCTCCAGGTAGCGTATTTTCTCGCGCGATCCATCATTTGCGTAGTCAGCACCGAAGACAAGCTGATCAAGCTCACTCATGACTATGCTGCGCCCGTCGCTTTTGCAGACTTCCTGCGGGCCGCCTGTCAGCATGATGCATGGCACATCGGCACGGATGCCCCCGATAAGGACTCCCGGAATAATACTGTCGCATGAAGCCAGCAGTACAAGTCCGTCAAGAAGCTGGACCCCTGCCATTATTTCTACAGACGAGGCGATGACATCCCTTATCACAAGTTCATAGCGAAACTGCGGCATTCCTATAGGCACAGCGCCGCAGGTGGCTATTGTGCCGAACTCGAATGGAGTGCCTCCGGCCTGCAGTATCCCGGAACGCACACGATCTGCAAGACGATCCAGATGCACATGTCCAAGCCCAGCATCGTTTGCCGTGTTGACTATGCCTATGAGCGGTTTGCTCAGATCGCAGTCGTCATAACCGCAGCCTTTGTATATTGCCCTGCGCGACGAAGAACCCTTGCCTGAAAACAGCCCCAGTTCCTTTGAGCGGTATGTCACTCATATCATCTCTTTCCTTAATTCTTAATATAAATGTCCGGATCCCTACACAATTATAGTTTATATCACAGGCTATAAACAACAAATACAACCTGCGCATGTTTGACATATTCCTTCTTGCTGATACAATACAACACTGTAAAGCATTGATGAAAAATCGAATATCAAATATAGGGGAGCTTGTGTATACATGCTGAGAGGAAGTTTAGAAAACTTCGACCCTTATAACCTGATTTGGGTAATGCCAACGTAGGGAGATTGCGCTGATATATGGCGGAGCGACCTTCAATTACGGGGTGCCCGCCATTTTTTTGTCAAGGAGTGTGCATGTGAATGAACGCCGAAAAGAGGACCGTGTTTGGCAGCGGGCTGATATGGCTGGGGGCGGCGATCTCCATCGCCGAGATATACACGGGAACGCTGTTGGCTCCGCTAGGAATGGCACGTGGTGCAGCGGCTGTGGTTGCGGGGCATGCCGTAGGAGGGATAATGATGTATCTTGCGGCTATGATAGGGGCAGACAGCGGCAAAGGGGCAATGGAAAGCGTAAAAATATCTTTTGGAGACAGAGGGGCAAAGTTTTTTGCCGCTCTAAATGTTCTGCAGCTTGTGGGATGGACGGCGGTGATGATAATAGGGGGTGCCTCCGCACTTGGAACTATTTTAAACCCAGCTCTGGGTCACACAGGCAATTCGCTGTGGGCCGCTGTTATAGGGATAATGATAGCGATATGGATATTGCTGGACATAAAGAATTTCGAAAGGGCAAATAAATTTGCCATGGCAGGCCTGTTTTTACTGACACTGTTGCTCAGCGCCATAATATTCAAAGGAACGAACACTCATGCCTTAATAAGGGATACCATGAGCTTCGGCACAGCTATGGAACTTTCCGCAGCGATGCCGCTCTCATGGCTGCCGCTTATCTCAGACTACATGCGGGATGCAGAGAGGCCAAGGGCCAGCGCCGCCGCAGCCTCAGCTGTCTATTTTGCGGCAAGCTGCTGGATGTACATTATAGGGCTCGGCGCCGCTCTGTACACCGGTGAATCCGATATAGCAAGAATAATGCTTTCCGCAGGACTTGGTATCGCGGGAGTGATTATAATCGCAGTTTCTACTGTTACAACAACATTCCTTGATGCGTATTCGGGAGGGATAAGCTTCGCTGTCATCTTTAAGGGGATAAAGGAAAAGGCTGCTGCCGTTGCAATTTGCGCCATAGGCACCATACTCGCAGTCACAGTCCCTGTTGAGAGCTACTCAGATTATCTGTATCTCATAAGTTCAGTATTCGGGCCTATGATATCCATCATGATAACGGATTATTTTATTTTGAAAAAAGACTGCTCGGAAAATATTTTTGTTGTAAGAAATATTATAATATGGATCGCGGGGTTCGCGTTCTACAGATGGTTCATCTCTGTTGACTGTCCGCTGGGCAACACTCTTCCTGTCATGGCAGCCACGATGTTTCTTACCTATGCCACAGATAAATTTACAAGTCTGATACACTCACACCATTGACCCGGTAGGTAATGCAAAGCAAGTCAACCTTCAATGCAACGTTAAGATTGGCTTGCTTCACATTTTTATATTTGCGATAATGATTTGCCTGTTACTGTTCGTTTATTTTCCTGTTTTCGGTATGGAACTGGCAAACTTTCTCAACAGATAACTTTAACAGCCGAAGAGAGGCCGTGCAAAGACCAGGTCTTTGCACGGCCTCTCTTATACCGCATAAGCCTCAGGATTTTCCTGTTCCTCAAATCCTATGTCAACGCAGTTCTCCTTAGCGAACTTCCTTGGCAGGAAGTCTTTCGCAACCTGCGGAAAGAGTATATAACTAAGGAGATCTTCAGGCTGTGTCATCCATATACCTATCTCTTTCCTCGCCGCTTCAAGCTCAGGTTCGATTTTCTCTCCCGGGCGGCAGGTGATAGGGATCTCATTGCCGAGGACCTTCTTCTGAATGTCAGGATCCACAGGTGCCGGTGTCTTGCCGTAGTATCCGCGGAAGTACTGGTAAACTTCCTTTGAGACGACCTTCCAGCGCTCGCCTGATATTACGTTCATTGCAGCCTGAGTTCCGACCAACTGACTCGTCGGCGTAACGAGAGGAGGATATCCCATCTCCTTGCGGACACGCGGGATCTCCTCCATTACTTCCTTGAACTTGTCAAGGCTGTTGCCCTCTTTGAGCTGGCTCTGGAGGTTCGAATACATCCCGCCCGGGATCTGATAGAGCAGTATATTTATATTTACTCCGCTGATTCCCATTATTATGTCGCTGTACTTGCTTTTCAGTCCCTCATAGTACTCGGCGACAGGTAACAGCTTCTTCAGCGAAAGCCCTGTATCAAGCGGCCCGCCGCTTAGAGCCGCAACCATTGCCTCTGTCGCAGGCTGACTGGTGCCCATCGCAAACGGTGATATTGCACAGTCGACAATATCAGCTCCGGCTTCAAGACCGGCAAGGTAGCTCATTGCAGCCATGCCGCTCGTGTAGTGGCTGTGAAGCTGCACAGGCAGGCTTACTTCTTTTTTTATCGCCGTTACAAGTGCGGATGCCGCGACAGGAGATAGAAGCCCTGCCATGTCCTTGATGCAGATCGAATCGGCACCCATGTCCGCCATGTCCTTGGCCTGTTTCGCAAAAAGGTCAAGTGTGTGGACAGGCGAGATCGTGTAAGAGATCGACATCTGCAGCTCTCCGCCCTCTTTTTTGACGGCCTCTGCAGCGATGGACATGTTGCGGAGGTCATTAAGCGCATCGAACACCCTGACTATATCTATTCCATTGCCGATGGCGCGCTTTACGAACTCGCGGACGACTTCATCAGAATAATGCCTGTAGCCTACCAGGTTCTGCCCGCGAAGGAGCATCTGCGTCCTGGTCTTCTTTAGGCGTTTTTTAATCTGGCGCAGCCTATCCCATGGGTCCTCGTCCAGGAAACGCATTGCAGAGTCGAATGTAGCCCCGCCCCACATCTCTATGGAGTGATATCCGACTTCATCCATAGCCTCACATATTGGGAGCATGTCGTCAGTACGCAGGCGTGTCGCCATTATCGACTGATGGGCATCACGGAATGCGGTTTCCGTTATGCCGACACGTGGCTTTATACCAGAACCCGCCTTTGTGGGAGCCTTTAACTCCTTGACTTTGACTTCCTCTGTATTCTCAGCCATTTTCACTGCGGCGTTCTCGGGTCCCATAGGCGCAGAGTTTACTTTAGTAGCCACCCTGCGGCCATTTGAATCCTTTATCTCCTGCTTGAATTCACAACTCCCCATTTAAAGATCAGTCCTCCATTTTCATTGCAGCCATATGGCTGTAATAGCGCCACCTGGCCTTGATGTCCTTCTCCTCTTCTTTGAGAAGCGCTTCTGCCTCTTCCGGGTCAGTAACGGTGAGGCTCTTGTAGCGCGTCTCGTTGTAAATATAATCCTTAAGGGACAGAGTCGGCTCTTTGCTGTCAAGAATTAGGGGGTTCTTGCCCTCTTTTGCCAAATCAGGATTATAGCGCATTAAAATCCAATGCCCGGATTCAACGGCTTTTTTCTGCTGGTCAAGTCCCGTAACCATCGCTATGCCGTGGGCTATGCAGTGGCAGTAAGCAATGATGAGAGACGGGCCGTTGTATGCCTCTGCCTCCTGGAATACTTTTACTGTATGCGCGTCATTTGCTCCGAGTGCAACGCGTCCGACATAGACATTGCCATAGCTCATCGCCATAAGGGCAAGGTCCTTTTTGCCCATGTGCTTCCCAGCGGCGGCAAACTTCGCCACAGCTCCGCGCGGCGTAGCCTTGGACATCTGTCCTCCGGTGTTGGAATAGACCTCTGTGTCCAGAACAAGGATGTTTACATTCCTGCCAGATGCTATTACATGGTCAAGTCCGCCATAGCCGATATCATAAGCCCAGCCGTCGCCGCCTACGCACCAGACACTCTTTTTGACGAGATTGTCCGCCACCGAGAGCAGCTCTTCAGCCTCTTCCGTTCCCATATATTCAAGCTGTTCCTTCAGCGCTTCGACTTTTTCCTGTACGGTACGGATCTCCGCATCTGTTGTCTGTGATGCGTCGAGTATGCCTTTGACAATATCCGCCCCCAGCTCAGGTTCCATCTTCTGGAGCAGTTCCGCCGCGTATTCGGCATGTTTGTCTATGGTGAGGCGGAAACCGAGTCCGAACTCTGCTGCGTCTTCAAAAAGGGAGTTGCTCCATGCCGGCCCGCGCCCTTCATCGTTTACCGTCCAGGGTGTAGTTGGCAGATTGCCTCCATATATGGAGCTGCAGCCTGTTGCGTTTGCAATGATGGCCCTTGCGCCGAATAAGGATGAGAGGAGTTTCAGGTACGGGGTCTCACCGCAGCCTGCGCACGCTCCTGAAAACTCAAAGAGCGGACGCAAGAGCTGCACATCTTTTACAGTGCTGAGGTTGAGTTCTTTGCGGTCAACATCGGGGATAGAGAGGAAGTAATCCCAGTTTTCCCGTTCCGCAGCACGTACCGTCATTTGCTCAACCATAGTCAAAGGTCTCTTTTGGGATCCCTCTTTTGCCTTTACCGGGCAGTTGTGCGCGCAGAGCCCGCAGCCGACACAGTCTTCCGGTGAAATCTGCACTGTGAATTTGGAGCCTTCAAAGTTTTTCCATTTAGCGTCTGCGCTCTTGAACGTAGCCGGCGCATCTTCGAGAAGCTTAGGATCATAGACCTTTGAACGAATGACTGCATGCGGACAGACAAGCACACACTTGCCGCACTGGATACAGAGATCGGGGTCCCATGATGGGATATCTATTGCTATGTTGCGTTTTTCATACTTTGTCGTACCGGATGGGTATGTCCCGTCTTCCGGAAGTACTGAAACCGGCAGGCAGTCCCCCTCCAGCACCATAATGGGCCCCAGCACGTCTTTGACGAAGTCAGGTGCATCGCAGCAGGCTACGGGAGGCAGTATGTCAAATGTACTAGTGGCTTCTTTGGGCACTTTGACTTCATAGAGGTTCGCGAGTGTCGCATCAACAGCCGCTATATTTTTATCAACGATCTCCTGTCCTTTACGGCAGTAACTCTTGATTATCGAGTCCTTGATCGCCTTGATGGCCTGTTCCTTTTCAAGCACCCCGCTTATGGCAAAGAAGCATGTCTGCATGATGGTGTTGGTACGCCCCCCCATGCCTGTTTCCTTCGCTATTTTGACCGCGTCTATAGTGTAGAATTTGAGCTTTTTGTCAATTATGCGTTTTTGTGTCGTAAGCGGCAGCTTGTCCCATACTTCTTCCGGACCGAACGGGCTGTTAAGAAGGAATGTGCCGCCTTCGGCCGCTTCCTTGAGCACGTCCAGTTTTTCAAGGAATGTAAATACGTGGCAGGCTACAAAGTTGGCCTTGTTTATCATATAACTCGCATATATCGGGTTGGGGCCGAAGCGCAGATGGCTTACTGTGATCCCTCCGGATTTCTTCGAATCGTAGCTGTAGTAACCCTGTGCATAGAGGTCTGTCTCTTCTCCTATTATTTTGATTGAGTTTTTATTTGCGCCGACGGTCCCGTCAGAACCAAGGCCGTAGAAGAGGCAGCGTATTGTCTTGGGGTCCTCCGTGTCAAATGACAGGTCGTAACTGAGACTGGAAAAGCTGACGTCATCATCTATGCCGATAGTGAAGCTGTCTTTTGGCAGTGCCTTCCTGAGTTCGTCAAAAACCCCCTTGACCATTGAAGGTGTGAAGTCCTTTGACGAAAGGCCGTAGCGTCCGCCGACCACCATAATATCTGTGCCTGCAAGGGCTTCCCTTACGTCCATGCAGAGCGGTTCACATATAGAGCTTGGGTCTTTGCAGCGGTCGAGTACGGCTATGCTGTTGACCGTAGCCGGAATCGCGTTGAGGAATCTTGAAATGTCGAATGGGCGGAAGAGACGGACCGTCAGCACTCCGACTTTTTCTCCTTCGGCAGTGAGACGCGCTACCGCCTCGTGTGCCACTGCTGCGCCTGAACCCATGATGACTATTACTCTTTCTGCATCATCTGCCCCAAAGTAGTCAAAGAGATGATACTGGCGCCCTACCTGCTTCGCGAAGCGGTCCATAGATTTCTGCATAATGTCAGGGACAGCTTTGTAGTAAGGGGTACAGCCTTCGCGGGACTGGAAGAATACATCCGGGTTCTGTGCTGTTCCGCGGATAAATGGCACGTCAGGGCTGAGCCTGTTATATCTGTGTTCACGGACAAGTTCGTCGTCGATAAGCGCCCTCATGTCGTCATAAGTGATTTTTTCGATTTTCATCTCTTCGTGGCTTGTGCGGAACCCGTCGAAAAAGTGGACCACCGGGACGCGGCTTTCAAGTGTCGCCATTTGGGCGATAAGAGCCATATCCATTGTCTCCTGGACTGTAGCGGAGCATAGCATGGACCAGCCTGTCGTACGGACTGCCATGACATCTGAGTGGTCTCCAAAGATCGAGAGGGCATGAGTAGCAAGAGTCCTTGCTGTTACGTGCATCACCGTACTGGTCAGCTCTCCTGCGATCTTGTACATATTGGGGATCATTAGGAGAAGCCCCTGTGATGCGGTAAACGTGGTGCCAAGCGCTCCAGCCTGGATCGCTCCGTGGTATGCCGCCGATGCTCCGGCTTCGCTCTGCATCTCCTCCACTACAGGGACCGTGCCCCATATATTGGGGCGGCCCTCAGCTGTCCATTGGTCGGCCCATTCACCCATCGGCGAAGACGGCGTTATAGGATAGATAGATATTACTTCATTTACAGCATGTGCAACATATGCCGCCGCCTCATTGCCGTCGAGTGTCACCATATTTTTCTTAGCCATTATCTTTACCTCCTAATTAATTATCAGACATTTCAGTCAAATCCATATTGACCTTGGGATATTATATACTATTTAAAGATTATCGCACAAAACACCGCGAAAACATATAGGTAAAATTGGTTAAGCTGGTGCTTGCATATTGTTTTCTCCAATAAATATCACTATAAACAAAAATACCCATTGCGATCTCCCCTCATATATACCATGCTCACAGCATAGGTAAGATAGCGGAAAGTGACCTCGCAATGGGATCAGAATACTTGGTACCTGGTATTGAACTGCCGCTCATGCGGACCTCATGGATCACTGCAGATGCGGGCCGCATAAAGCCTCCGGTGCAGCCGCAATGTACCTGAAATTAGATCCTGGCAGATACAGCCCTCAGAAATTCCTCCGTCGTAACAGCTTTTTTATGCGGCAGGTCAGCAATAGAGACAAGATCTTTCGTCATTATCCCCGATTTGATCGTTTCTATAGATGCACTTTCGAGACTGTCCGCGAAATCCTGAAGCTCTTTTATACCGTCGAGCTCTCCGCGCTTCCTGAGTGCTCCCGACCAGGCAAAAATCGTCGCCATAGGATTAGTCGAAGTAGGCTCTCCTTTGAGGTAATTACAATAGTGACGTGTAACCGTTCCGTGGGCGGCCTCATACTCAAAGATACCGTCAGGCGAGACAAGGACAGATGTCATCATTGCAAGGCTGCCGAAAGCAGTGGCAACCATGTCTGACATTACATCCCCGTCGTAGTTCTTGCATGCCCAGATAAACCCCCCGTCAGAACGGATAACCCTGGCTACTGCGTCATCAATGAGCGTGTAGAAATACTCGATCCCGGCGTTTTCAAAATCAGCCATGTATTCCGCATCGAATATTTCCCGGAAAATATCTTTAAACCTATGGTCGTATTTTTTTGAAATAGTGTCTTTGGTTGAAAACCAGAGCGGCTGTTTTGTATCGAGCGCGTATTTGAAACATGAGCGGGCAAAGCTTCGTATTGATTTATCGAGGTTGTGCATACCCATAACGACGCCGTTGCCCTTGAATTCGTGCACCAGTTCCTTACGGACCTTCGTTGCATCGCCGTCCGCAGGCTCAAAAGTCATGTAGACCTTACCCGGAGTTTCGATGGCCATCTCTACATCCTTATATATGTCGCCGTATGCATGACGGGCTATTGTTATCGGCTTATTCCATGTGCGGACCACCGGCTTGATACAGTCGATGAAGATGGGCGCACGAAAGACAGTCCCGTCGAGGATCGCCCTGATGGTCCCGTTGGGGCTCTTCCACATCTGTTTCAGACCGTATTCTTCCATCCTTTGCGCATTAGGAGTGATCGTTGCACACTTTACAGCCACACCATATATTTTTGCCGCTTCTGCCGCTTCAACTGTTATCCTGTCATCAGTCTCATCGCGCTTTCTGAGGCCCAGGTCGTAGTATTCTGTTTTCAGATCGATGTGCGGCTCAAGGAGAATATTTTTGATGTCCTGCCAGATGACCCTGGTCATCTCATCTCCATCCATCTCAACCAACGGGGTTTTCATCGTGATTTTCATATCAGTTCTCACCCTCCTATATTTATATTATTTCACCGATGTGCCGTTCTGCCGTGAGTAATAGTTCATCAGGCATCCTGCAAGGATTATCTCCCTGTCCTCTTTTGCAAGAGCCGGCATCTTAAGCGTGATGTCCATAGTGGCAGCACCGCTTATAACCTTCACATGGACTGAATCCCTGCCATCCTCAAGTGCATGGCGTATTCCGGGAATGAATATCCAGTCCCCGACACTGAGCTTTTCCCTCTCTTCAGGGTCAATGATAAAAGGAATCATCCCCCAGTTGATGAGATTGCTCCTGTATCGTTTTGTCGCATATTCTTCTGCGATATTGGCCTGCCCGCCAAGCACCTTCTGTGACGACGCCGCCTGCTCCCTGGCAGAGCCATCTCCAGGCTTGACTGCGACCACAACGCTTCCTATCCCGGTGTTCTCTGGGGAATTTTCTGCATTTACAAGCGCCATGACAGACATTACCTCAGCGGGAACTTCACTGCCTCCGGCATCAAGCGCATGCCTGCGCGCCTCTTCCAACGCCAGGACTGCCTTTGCCCTTCCGACATATCCGGGGTCCTTGCGCGAAAGGGCATATTCCGCCAGTTTCAATGGATTGGAACGGAGGGACGATGTCTCTCCCGAGGGTATCAGCTCGTCTGTCGTCGTCACAGGATCTGTTATCACTGATGTGACGCGCAGCATTAAATTATCTTCCATCGGGTATATCTTGGGCCAAGGGCAGATATTGGGGCCGTATATAAGCTCGGTCTCGGGCTTTGCTTTGCCAAAACCGCGATAGACCTTTTTATCATATATGTCTCCTCGGAATGTATATTCAACATCATGCAGACTATCTGCAAAATCCTCCGCAGAGGTAAGGACCCCTCCATTGGCCGCCGTTGCGGCTATTGAACGCGCATCCATAAGGGCAACATAGGAGATCTGCCCCTCTCCCGGCCTGGAACCCTCCCTGTTCGGGAAATTTCGTGTCGTGTGCCTGATGCTGAACCCGTTATTTGCGGGGGTATCACCGGCACCAAAACATGGCCCGCAGAAAGCCGTCCTTATAGTTGCACCGGATGATATCAGGTCTGCGAGAGAACCGTTTGCCATAAGCTCCATCATGGTCGGCTGACTTCCGGGATAGACACTAAAGGCAAATCCGCTGTCACCGGTACCCCGCCCACGTAAAATCTGTGCGGCTGCCACGATATTATCAAATGTGCCGCCGGCACATCCTGCTATGATCCCCTGGTCAACAATAAGATGTCCGCTCCGAAACTTATCGGCAAGATTGATGGACAGTTCTGGATTTCCCATCTGCAGGAGCGCATCTTTTTCGATCTTTTTAAGAATATCCAGAGTATTTTCGTTCAGCTCATCAATTGTATAAACATTGCTGGGATGGAACGGAAGGGCGATCATCGGTCTTACCTCGTCAAGGTCGATGATTACAACCCCGTCGTACCAAACAACCGGAGCCGGCTCAAGCTTTTTATAGGCATATGGTCTGCCGTGTATATCAAAATACTTTTTTACCCTGTCATCTGTCTGCCATATAGAAGACCAGCATGCCGTCTCCGTCGTCATCACATCTATACCGTTACGAAATTCCACCGGAAGGTTTGCGACGCCGGGACCGACAAACTCAAGCACCTTATTCTTAACGAATCCATCCTTGAAGACAGCTCCTATAAGTGCGAGCGCCACATCATGCGGCCCTACTCCCTTTCTCGGAGTCCCTTTGAGATACACTCCTATGACCTCTGCGCGTGGAAAATCATAAGTTCGGCCTACCAGCTGTTTGACAAGCTCCGGACCACCCTCGCCCACTCCCATGGTTCCGAGGGCGCCGTAGCGTGTGTGGCTGTCGGAGCCAAGGATCATCCTTCCGCAGCCGGACATCATCTCCCTGACATAGGAATGGATCACCGCCATGTGTGCAGGAACAAATTCTCCTCCAAACTTTTTAGCGGCGGACAGACCAAAGAGATGGTCATCTTCATTTATAGTGCCTCCCACAGAACAGAGGCTGTTGTGGCAATTTGTCATGGCATAAGGGACAGGGAATTGCTTCATCCCGCTGGCAATGGCTGTCTGAATTATCCCCACATAAGTAATGTCATGTGATGCAAGGGAATCGAAACGGATCCTGTAATTATCATCCGTTCCGCCATCATTGTGAGCTGCTATGATGCCGGCGGCTATAGTACCTTCTGATGCGGTTTTCTTGTCCGGAAAATCTCCTTCCAGAGGTCTCAAGCCAGCTTTTATCAAGCTGTTATTAACCTCATGAAGCATTATTTTACCTGTATCTTCTAACAATAGATTTCCACGAAGTAAATATGCGCCGTCTCTCATCAGCTTCAGCAATGTCATACACCCCTTCATTCAGATCATTGTTCGGTCCCGCATCTCTCATATTGAACCAGGATAACTGGTATTGTAAGCATATAAAAGTCCATCACATCTGAAGCTGTTAAAAAAACTGCCATCCGCGCACTGCTCGGACAGCTCAAAACATATCAGACTCCTTCAATAAAACCAGGTTATAACAGAATCCTCCGATGCGAATACGTTTCTAAGGTCAAACAAAACTCCATGTCTAAGGCCACTTTACTTCTATCTTAATATACCTGCAACCTCAGCATTTCATAACAATTACAAAAGAAGGCCTATATTTGTCAACGAATCTCGCTTTTTTTAAAAGTCCAATTTTGTGGTGTGCAATATATATTATTTTTTGAAAGACGTCAATAAAATTTTCATAATTAGAGCCATATTAAGAATAGTCTGTAATTTTGATACAATTGTTCTCATAACAAGCTTACAGTTATAAAAGGCAGGATCCCTGCTTCTGCCAGAATTAAAATTACATGGCATAACAGGGATCCTACCCTTTATTTCTTATTTATACATAATATTCAAGGTACGATTTATTCTAAAGTTTGAGCATAGTGCCAATATTTCTCTCTGCGGCTTTTTCAAGAATAAGTTTGGCCGTCATCACGTCATGACTTGCTATGCCCATAAACAGGCAGACCCTGCGCCCCTCCCGCACCGATGCGGCCTTGCCTGCAACAACTTCTCCCATGTCGGCATATATCCCGTCCTCCGACGGATAACCGTGCAAGAAGTATACTCCCTGCTTTTGAGTCCACAAATACTGATTACGGTCATCACAGACAAACACATTGCTTCCGGCAACGGCTTCTCCGTCAAACGTCGAGTCATAGTCGCTTGCGATGCAGCATACATCCTTCTTGAGCATTGCTTCCGTGATGGTCCTGTGCGGCACTTCCAGTATCGGTGCGCATGACGTGATGACATCCGCATCCTCGCATACACCTTTTACATCTTTGCATATTACAAACTCGACCTTCGGACAAACGACCTTCATCGCCTCTATCCGTATATCTCTCTGCCTGTGCTGCGATCGGGTCATAGATCTTAACCGTCTTCATCGCGGGCAACACCTCATTGAACGCGCGAAGAGTAATTTTTCCTATAGTACCGAGGCCGACAACGGCAACAACCGACGCATCCTGTGCAGCAAAGTACTTTGCTCCAAGACCTGCTGCAGCTCCGGTCCGCCAAGTTGTCATCCAGTTACAGTCCATTATCGCCTTTACGACGCCTGTCTCGCTGTCATTGAGGACAAATATGCCGTTATTGTAAGGGAGTTTTTTTCCGAGGTTCATTGGGAAACCTGCAACCCACTTGATCCCGGCCATATCGATATCGCCGGAGATCCAGCAGGGCATGGCGTGTATATAACAGTCCGGTCTCGGGTGTATTCCTATTTTTGCGGGAAGCTCAACCTTTCCCTCACCCTTCATCTTCCATCCGGCTTCAACGTGATCAATAACTTCCCCCATTGTGATGCCAAGAGATTCTACATCTGACTGGGAAATGAAACGGACATCGTATGCCATTACCTCAACACCTCCTGTATGTTGTTTTCCCCGGGATCCCCGGGTAATGAACTATGACTCCTGCGGTATGTCGGGAACACGGACATCATCTCTTAAAAAGAGTTTTTCTTCCTTCAGAATCCTGTCACACCTTTCTATTCTGTCCCTGTTTTCCCCTCTGTCTTTCAGATATATCAAATAATGGATCATTTATTTCAGCAAAATATTAGTTTGGCATTATTGATTTGTCAATTATTATTTATTTTTTACACTAATGTTGCCTGTATTATACACTTGTGATAGCATATGCGAATGAAATTATTTTTTCAGATGCAACAAGAGGAAACGGGGGCCTGGAATTATGAAGATCAGCAAGCTTGTCGCGACAATCGACTCTCACACCTGCGGGGAGCCGACAAGGATCATCCTTGGCGGGGCGCCGTCATTCAAGGGGAAAACCATGTCTGAACGCTGGAAGGATTTCTGCGAAAATCACAACGATTTTCGCAGATTTATCATGACGGAACCGCGAGGACACGCCGACATGTTCGGGGCAATAATGGTCCCGCCGATAAATCCGGAGGCACACACAGGCGTTATCTTCTGCGATTCGGGCGGAAGCGTATCTATGTGCGGGCATGGTTCGATCGGGCTCTCCTCCGCTATGGTAAACCTAGGGATGGTCCCTGTCACCGAACCTGTTACCGAGGTCAGGCTCGACACCCCTGCCGGACTCGTGACAATGTCGGTAGATGTAGAGAACGGAGAAGCAGTCAGCGCAACACTGAAAAACGTACCGGCTTTTGTTTTCGCACAAAATCTCGACCTGTACCTTCCGTCAATTGACAGGACAGTCAAATTCGACATCTGCTTCGGCGGCAGTTTTTTCGCCATATTAAATGCGGAGGACTTCGGCTTTGAAATTGTGCCGTCAGAGACTGCAGCGATAACAAAGATGGGGCTGGAAGTCATAAAAGAGGCCAACAGGCAGCACATGGTGCAACATCCCTTAATTCCTGAAAATAACAGGATACTTCTTGCGGAGTTTGGGATCCACAAACACGGAAGACCGGCACGCAACTGCGTTATATTCGGCACATGCAACGTTGACCGTTCTCCCTGCGGCACAGGCACCTGCGCAAAAATGGCATTGCTTGCAGCAAGGGGGGAACTGAAACCAGGTGAGACATTCCTTCATGAGAGCATTCTGGGCACCGTATTTGAAGGGCACTATGAATCTGGGCCTAAGGTAGGAGAGTTCGACTCGATCCAGCCATATATAAAGGGCACTGCAAATATAGTAGGATTCAACTGGCTGATCCAGCAGGACAGCGATCCGCTGCTGCCGGGTTTTCTGCTGCACTGACCTGCCGGACACTCTCACGATCTTAAAAAAACAGGGCCGCGGCCTCCGTAAATTGGAATATCTGCATCGGGTATATGAAAATTATTGAGTCAATTATTCTTTTTTCTGTACAATGATAATGCTTTCATCCGGATGTTTAGGCGGAGGCCATATTTATAAAAATTGATAATTGGACAAATTACAGATCCTGGCAGGAATCCGTTAATCAGATCTAAAAAACTTTTCATTAAATATCGAACATAATTGTCCTGTCTGGTACAAACAAGCAAAAGCTATAACTTTACGCCATATTACCCCTTATAATAGTCATAAAATGATGCTATCATCTAACTGCGACCTATAACAACGGACATGCAAAACTCACGGCAAGGAATAAGGGGGGATAGCAGATGACACCGAGTTTGAGAACGAAGTATATCAACGTACCCGGCGGTTATGTATATATGTGCATACTCGGAGAAAATGAGGCCGAGATACCTGTCCTGTATCTGCACGGAGGTCCCGGAGGGAATTTTAACTCATTTAGCCCAATGGCTCAGAGGATCGCGGAAAATCGCATTGTTTATATGTATAATCAGTTAGGCAGTGATGATTCCAACAACACCGGCGAAGAGTCACTGTGGGTTCCCGAACGCTATGTAGAAGCACTTAACAGTATAATCGCAAACATTGGAGTTCCAAAACTGCATCTGATAGGCCACTCATGGGGTTCTTTTCTTGCTGCGGAGCACATCCTCAGCACACCCAAATCGCCGGTTATATCCATAACTATGGTCAGCCCGTATTTAAGCACGGAAATATGGATACGAGACGCAAAAATCAGGCTTGCGGAGCTTAACAAGGATTATCTTAAGATCGTAGAGGAATGTGAGAGCAGCATACATTTCGACGGACAGATGTACCAGGACATAATCCAGGAGTACAACAAAAACTTTCAATGCCGCAGCCTGTTGAGCCACCAGAGACAATATCGCCATCTGACAAAAGACTTTATGACGATATCAGGCAAAAATGTATATAAACATATGTGGGGACCAAGCGAATTCACATGCAACGGGATCCTGAAGGACCTGGACATTACAGGGAAGCTGTCGAAAATCAAAGTAGCTGTCCTGATCATATGCGGCCAGTATGACCAGGTAAGGAATGAGACCTGTGAATACTACAGATCACTGATACCGGGCTCGAGGATGGCTATTATACCGGAAGCCTCGCAGATGTCATTTCTGGAAAATCCTGATATTTTCTACAACACATTGATGAATTTCTATAGCTGCTTCTAGAAAAAAGTGCTGTGTGTTTTTTATCCCCACACAGCACTTTTTATTTGTTATCCTGTTTTTATCTCCTCAAGAAATCTTCGCACAAGGTTGGAAGCCATGGCTTTGCGCCATGCCGGGCTTTTGCGCGGATTTACCTCATCCCCGGCAACAGAGGATGCCTCTGCTATAAGTTCCGGATCCAGCCTCTTTTCCTTTAATACAGCCTCCAGCTTGGGAAGACGGACAGGTATCGGCGACATGCTGCCGGCCGCGGCGCGGAACTCCCGTATTACTCCGCCCTCGACCTCAGCGTAAAAGCCAAGTGAAATTCTGGAAAGAGTGAGAGCCTTGCGCGACCCTCTCTTATAGAACTTCTGTATGGAATTTTCCTTCGGTACAGGTATGATTATTTCGCGCATGATCTCATTAGGTTTGCGGTCAGGGTCTCTGTAGCCGCGGATAAATTTTTCCAGCTTCATCTCACGGGCTCCATCTATACTTTCAAGGACAACACTTGCCTCAAGCGGCAGAAGTATAGACGGGAGGTCCGCGGCTCCTGACGCCGTGGCAAGATTACCTCCTATTGTAGCCCTGTTCTGGATCGCAGGAGCACCGCTTCTCATCGATGCTTCCCAAAGTGCCGGCAGGTATTTTTTCACTGTCGCGCTTCTGATTATGTCTCCGTTCGTAACGCAGCTTCCGATCCTAATCACATCGCCTGTTTTATTTATGCCCTTAAGCTCCGGCACCCGGCTCAGGTCGAGTACCTTTGCCGGATGGAACTTGTCGTTTTTGATATCCGGAACAATATCCGTAGTACCTGCAAACAGAGATACATCGATGTTTTTATCAAGCATACAGAGTGCCTCGGCGAGGTTCTCGGGCATGAAACAGCTGATCGCATCCGTCGATGTCAGGATAGGAGCCTGACCTGAACAGAGGTTTTTACGAACGCGGAACGTCTCGCAGTAACCTTCTTCTACCGCCCTGTTTATAGCGCTGTAAATTTTTTCATACCCGGTACAGCGACAGATGTTGCCTGACAGCGCTATTTTTATCTCCTCCTCTGTCGGCATGGGGTTTTCTTCAAGCAGCGCACGCGCCGCCAGTATCATACCCGGAGTGCAGAAGCCGCATTGGACTGCGCCTTCTGTGACAAATGCCCTCTGGAGCATGTCCATATCATCCGACGTGCCAAGCCCCTCTATAGTCAATATCTCGCTGCCTGACGCCTGCACCGCCGGGATGAGGCATGCGTTGACAAGCCGCCCGTTCATAATGACCGAGCATGCTCCGCACTCTCCCTCTCCGCAGCCCTCTTTTGCGCCTTTAAACCCAAGATCATCGCGCAGGACTGCAAGCAGCAGCTTCATGGCAGGAACATCAGCGCAGTAAAGTTTACCGTTGACGGTAAGCTCTATCCTCATCTTTGTACCTCCCTCAGTTCTTTCCTGCTTGTTTTTCAAGCAGCTCAAAGAGTTTCTCTCCTGTCAGCGGTATGGACCGCGCAAAGACGCCGGTGGCGTTTTCTATGGCAGAGATGAACGCGGGAGCACCGGCATTTGCCGGGAGCTCACCTATTCCCTTCGCCCCGTAGCAGCCCTCTGCACAAGGATCCTCAAGCAGTTCCACTTTCCACGCCGGAGTATCAAGCGTAGTAGGCACAAGATAGGCATTCATATGAGCAGCCGTGTATCTGCCGCTTCCGTCGACACGGATATCCTCTATGTGAGCCCAGCCTATCGCCTGAAGCACTCCGCCAACCAGCTGACCGGCAGCCTGCATAGGGTTGATCGTACGTCCGACTTCTGCGGCAACGGCAGCTTCTGTCGCATTGACTTCGTAAGTGTCCATGTCGATCTCTGTCTCAATGGCGTTGGCTATCCAGGCATAACCGCGGTATGCGTCGCCCTCGAACTTCTCGTCGTCCCATTTGCCGCCGTCTGAAAAAATATTCATTCCTATGGCGTCAAGCACTTTATGTTCTTCAAGATATGCCTTTGCGGTATCAATGATGGGCGCATCGCCTGAAAGCCCCTTCGAAGACGCCCACTCCTCCAGTTTCTTCTTAATATTTTCGCATGCGTTCTGCACGGCCTTGCCTGCATACATTGTGGTGCGCGATGCGACAGTAGGCCCGGTATTAGGGGTCATGGACGTGTCAGGTACAATGTAGAGCACATCGTCCAAGGTAACGCCGAGCGACTCGGCCGCGACCATTGGCAGCACCATTGAGGCTCCCTGTCCCATCTCCGTGCTGCTCGTATAGATGCGGAACCGATCGCCGTCAAAGCTGACTTTTGCAGTCGAGCCCATCTTATCCTCTCCGGAACCTGTAAAACCGCCCCCATGCAGTGCGACGGCAATCCCGATACCCTTGCGTATACGTCCTTGCCGCTGATTTGCATAAAGTGCACGCTTTCTGCGATAATCGGAAAGCTCCGCTGCCTTTTCAAGCACAGCCGAGGCATTGTTGTTTTCGGTGAATTTCTGCCCGTAAGGGAACGTATCGCCTGTCTTCAGCGTATTTTTAAGTCTTAAGTCCAGGGGATCCATTCCAAGCTCACGTGCTGCAAGATCCATCTGTCGTTCTATTCCGAATATCGCCTGCGGGGCTCCAAACCCTCTGAACGCTCCGTTTGGCGGGGTATTCGTCGCCAAAGCAAGGCTGTGCACGCGGACGTTGGGAACGTAGTATGCTCCTGCAGCGTGAAGATGCGAGCGCTGCAGCACAACGCGGCTCAATGTGGTATAGGCCCCGCTGTCCAGCATAAGCTCCACATCGAGCGCGGTTATCATGCCGTCCTTTTTCAGCCCCATTTTATAATGGCTCTTTGATGGGTGGCGCTTCGGTGATACAAGGATATCCTCAGATCGGCCATAAATTATCCTGACGGGATGTTTTGATTTCATGGCAAGAAGCGCGGCATAGGAGCCAAGCACAGAAGGATAGTCCTCCTTGCCGCCGAAGGCCCCGCCGGTGGCGCTCTGTTTTACAACAACCTTCTCGGCCGTCAGTCCCAATACTTTCTGGACCGCATTGTGAACATAAAAGGGACACTGCAGGGATCCAATAACCTCTACCACGCCGTCTGCCCTTATTTCAGCCGCCATTCCCTGCGTCTCAAGATAAATCTGCTCATGCAGACCTGTTGCCCAGTCTCCCTCAACGATGATATCGGCATCTGCAAAACCTTTTTCGATATCGCCACGCTCTGTGAGGTACTCGTCTATAACGTTATCTTCACCCCAGATTATCTCTTTTTTTGCAAGTGATTCTTCGATGGTGAGTATCGGCGGCAGAGGTTCAATTTCCACTTCGACCGCCCGCATCGCGGCCTTGAGCATTGCTTCATCCGGCGCGGCAACAAGCGCAATTGCCTGCGACGCATAATTGATCTCTTTATCTGCAAGCGCAGGATAGTCACTGCGCACCATAGCAATAAAGTTTTCTCCCTGGATATCGCTTGCGGTTACAACCGAGACATTTGACCAGTCAAATGAAGGAAGAAGTTTTATGCCTTTAAGCCTGCCGCGTGGGACCTGAGACCGAACCACACCACCGATCCAGCAGCCCGGGATATCCAGATCCGCAAGGTATCTTGTCTCTCCTGAAACCTTTGCAGGCCCGTCAAAACGAGGTAAGGATCTCCCTATGATTTTAAAATCCGTCATTCAATAACCCCCTCGGGGAAATATACACTTGCGCCGCCAAAACGCACTGAACAGGAAAGGCGGATCCAACATTTGCCCTACCATACTAAAATCCGCGGGTATTTCTTTATCGCTTATGATTGTCTATACAATGTCAGTATTTTATACCACGTCCGCAAAAAAATCATCAGCGTGTTTTTGTAAGATTTTCATCCCCGGCGGCTTACAAATGCGGTAGAATAGCTTGAGGCTAAAATTGAAGAGAGAGGGGTTATTCATATGAAAGAAATAATAAGCACTGACAAGGCGCCTGCGGCGATCGGACCATATTCACAGGGTGTCAGGGCAGGCGGGTTCCTTTTCCTTTCGGGACAGATCCCGCTGGACCCGGCAACAATGGCGGTAGTCCCGGGGTGCGTATCATGCCAGACCGAACAGGTTCTGAAAAATATCAAGGGAGCTCTTGAAAGCCAGGGGCTGAGCCTGTCTGATGTCGTGAAGACTACTGTCTTTATCAAGGACATGAACGACTTCGGCACGGTGAACGAAGTCTACGCAAAGTACTTCACAAAAGAAGCCCCTGCGCGTTCATGCGTAGAGGTTTCCCGTCTTCCTAAAGACGTTCTCGTGGAGATCGAGGCCATAGCTCTGCTTAAATAATATCCTCTTCCTGAACTCCGGCTCCCCTGTCATAAAGATATGGGGAGCTTTTCCGTATAATTATGGCGTAGCATCATGGCTTTCAGTTGCAGCTATTCCACTTCTTACAACTTCTCAACCACAAAACAGGGGGTGTTTTTATGTTACTGGTCGGTAACGGAAAATTAATAACAAGGGACAAAGCAAATCCTTTCATGCCCGATGGCTGCGCTGCAGTTCAAGGGACAGCCATTGCGTCGGTCGGCACTACCTCCGAACTGCGCGCAAAATACCCTGAGGCAGAATTCATCGATGCCAAGGGAGGCCTCATAATGCCCGGCTTTATCAATGCGCACATGCACTTCTACAGCACATTCTCGCGCGGCATGACTCCTCCCGGCGAACCGGCACAAAACTTCGGCGAAGTCCTCGACCGACTCTGGTGGAGGCTTGACAAGGCGCTCACTCTCAAGGACACATACTTCAGCACGATGACTGCGCTTGTCGACTGCATCAAATGCGGCTGTACAACGGTCATAGATCATCACGCCAGCCCCAACGCCGTGACAGGGAGCCTTTTTGAAATAGCAAAGGCAACAAAGGAAGCCGGCATACGCAGCTCGCTCTGCTACGAAGTATCAGACCGCGACGGGGAGAAAATAGCATACGAGGGCATTAAAGAGAACATAAACTTCATTGACTGGTCAAACAGCCTGAATGACCCTATGATATCCGGCAAATTCGGGCTTCATGCCTCGTTCACACTCAGCGACAGGACCCTTGAAAAATGCCGTGAGGCAATGGGCGACAGGCACGCCGGATATCACGTCCATGTAGCAGAAGGAATGACTGATGCCGCAGACTCCGTCAGTAAATACGGGAAACGCATCGTGGAACGTTTTCGTGACTTCGGCATCACATGTAAAAATTCCATCTTCGTGCACTGCATACATATAGACGAAAATGAGAGGAGGATAATCAAGGAGACGGACACAGCCGTAGTGCACAACCCGGAATCAAACATGGGCAACGCGGTAGGCGCGGCAGATGTCATAGGGATGATGAAAGACGGAATTCTTCTGGGGCTAGGAACAGACGGCTATGTCTCCGACATGATCCAGTCGTACAGACTGGGCAACGCACTCTGCAAGCACTCCGCGGCACACCCCAATGTCGGCTGGAGCGAACTTCCGACGATGCTTTTTGAAAACAACATCGAGATCTCTCAACGCTGCTTCCCCGTCAATATCGGGCGGATAAAAGAGGGATATGCCGCCGACATGATCATCATGGATTATATGCCGCCGACCCCTATCAGCGAAAAAAACATCAACGGACACCTTCTATTCGGCTCATCAGGCCGCAGCGTGGTTACAACGATCGCAAACGGCAAGGTGCTTATGAAGGACCGCAAACTCATGGAACTGGACAGGGAACTCATATCCGCAAAGGCAAGAGAGTGCGCCAAAGAGGTCTGGAAGAGACTGTAGCGGATAAACTCAAGAAACTCCCGGATACACACAGGACATAAATCAGGCTCGTTATGGTTTTACCATAATTCTTTGTGAATTTAAGAAAATCAAAAATGACGAGGCACAATTTTGTCTTTTACAAATACCTTTTCACAAAACAGCCTGACGGCTTAGTCGCAATAAACTCGCCGTTAACAAGCATGGGGCTGCCCCTCAGCCAAACATGAGTCGGCAGCCCACGGATCTTCATGCCTTCGTAAGGCGTGTAATCGACCTTCTGGTGCAGGGTTTCCACTGATAGCACCTTCTCAGTGTGCGGGTCGATTATTACAATGTCCGCATCGGCGCCGGCTTCAATGCGCCCCTTTTCCCTCAGCCCGAGTATGCGGGCAGGGTTCGTCGATGTAACGCCGACAAACTGCTCAAGACTTATCCTGCCTTTCAAGAACCCCTCACTGAAAATTATAGGCATGCGCGTCTCGATGCCGGGGATACCGCCGGGGCTTTTGAAAATATTTTCACCGCCCAGACGGACTTTATCAGCCCTGCTGAAGGAGCAGTGGTCTGTGCCGACAGTGTCGATACCGCCGTTTCCTATCGCCTTCCACAGCGCATCGCAGTCACCCTGTTTTCTCAGCGGAGGCGCCATGACATAATCAAGTCCGTTCTCTTTCTCATAGCAATTTTCCGTAAGACAGAGATACTGAGGACAAGTCTCCGCATAAACTATCTGTCCTCCGCGGCGTGCTTCGATAATTTTTTTAAGCCCAAGACATGTCGAAAGATGGACGATATAGGTACGCGACTCTGTACTCTTTGCAAGGGCCAATATCCTGCCGATCGCCTCTGCCTCGCAGTAATCAGGGCGGCTCATAGGCCAGGCCATGGGCCCGACCGGTCCACTGTTCTGAAATTCAGCTGCAAGCCCGCCTGCAATAGCGTTGTTTTCGGCATGATATAAGAGAAGTCCTCCTGACAGGACCATTTTCTTCATCAGCGGAAAGACATCCTCATCCGTCAGCCTGCCGTCATAGGTCGTGTAGACCTTGCCCGTCGCAAAACCTGCCCCGATAAGGCCACTTATCTCATCTGCAACAGCATCGTCGTACCTCTGGAAGACCAGATGTACGCCAAAGTCGGTATATGAAGCATTCTCTCCTGCCTTAACCGTCTCATCCACGGCAAACGACAGGGGAAGGCCTGCGGGAGCAAATCCCGGATGTTCTACGATCGTGGTTGTGCCGCCCCAAAGAGCAGCCTTCGTCGCAGCCTCGAATCCGTCAGAGACGCTGTTGTCCCCCGACCTTAATATCACATGCGTATGCGGATCCACCCCGCCGGGCAGGACATATTTCCCCTCGGCATCGATCTCATCAGCGTCAAAGCAGATTATCGACTCTCCCGTCTCTATTATCTTGCCGCCATCAACAAGCACATCCCCGCGAAAAGATTTCTCCGCATTTCCTATGATCCCATTTTTTATAAGCAGTGCCATATATTTATGCCTCCTGCGACATCATCTTCAAAACTTCAAAATGGCGGTCTATCGCCGCATGTTCACATACGATGTCCATCTTTGCACAAAAACTCACTTGCAAAGTATATCCCAAATCCGGCAAAGGTGGTTGTCAAAATAGATATCGGTGCTATAATACTCTGCGTCGAGTTTTTTGATTCCCGGCCAGCTATTCCTCGATGGCGCAATCGGCAGCGCGGGTGGCTGTTAACCACTCGGTTCGAGGTTCGAGTCCTCGTCGAGGAGCCAGACGCTCCGGAGCAACTTGCATCAGCTTGATGCAGGTTGCTTCTTTTTTTACTCTGTTATGATCCTGATCCGCTTTTTCCATTGATGTCCATTTACATTGCATATCCTACTTCAGAGGGATCCTCCCAAGAGAGTGTTTAAGTATCGCCGTAACCCGGCATCTTACAGCCCAGGATGTTTTGAGTCAGCTTTACATCCTATTCATATCGTGCGTGGAATTTCTTAACATATTCGTTCTGATAATGGTTCGGAATTTATGGCAAAGGCGATTCGGGAGTGGTTGCACAGAGTCGTAGTCACAACACTTTTTATTGAACCAGGCAGCCCATGGGAAAACGGCCACATCGAATCTTTCAATGAAAAACTGTGGAGTGGGCTTCTAAATTGAGAGATGTTTGCGACAATCAATAGAGACAAAAGCCTTGATCGAGATGTTATGGCAGGCATGATCACATCCGACCGCGCAGCGTTCTGGATTACCGGCCTCCGGAAACGATTCAGATCCAAAACATAAAAAGCCCGACCCTATACTAGCTGGGGGGCAGTCAGTAAGAACATTCACATTGCGAGCAATTGGCGCGACGCTGCCTCCCCGCCGACGCCGCCAGTGGGGTGAGCGAGCCCAACCTCGGCCCAACTCACCCCTCTGGTCCATACCATCGATACCGGGTCGCACTGCTGTTCAAATATGCAGGTTTGCCCAGGGCGCTATACCGAACAGATCGTTTACTCGTTTAATGCAGGCTCAAGCCCCCGGATACGCTTACCGCCTGCCCCGTTACAAAGCCGGCGTCATCAGAGGCAAGCCAAGCCGCCGTTCCCGCTAAATCCTCAGGGCATTCAAGCCTTGGAATGGCAGAGTTTTTTGCCAGATCCTCGCTCATCTGCTTAAAGTCATGCTCCTGAACCGTTTCGCTTTGCGTCAATCCAGGAGAGATCGCATTCACTGTAATGCCAAATTTTCCAACTTCAAAAGCAAGCGCCCTTGTGAGTCCAACGACTGCTGCTTTGGAAGTGACGTATTGAAGGCCGTTGCCGCGCCCCATATAAACTGTGTCAGAGGATATATTTATGATGCGGCCCCAATTTTGCGAACGCATGTCCGGGAAGACCTCGCGTGCGCACATCCACATCCCTTTGACGTTTACAGACATGACTCTATCCCAATCGGTTTCGTCCAATTCATAAAATGGCCTCGCAGCCCGCTCTACCCCTATATGGCGCAGCATGATGGCCGCATTGTTGACTAGGATGTCAACCTTGCCGAAGCGCTCGCGCGCTTTACCCACCATCGCTTTTATCTGATTGGCGTCCGAAACATCGCACACGATCGGCAATACCACCCGATCTTCAGTTGCGATCTCTTCGGCCGCTTGCTTTAATACATCCTCCGTAGTACCGCAGATCACAACGTTGGCCTTTTCCTGATAAAGGCGCTTCGCGATAGCCTTGCCGATCCCGCGACCGCCCCCTGTAATAAGGGCTACATGACCTTTTAATCTTTCACAGCTCATTGTGAATCCCCTCCTTCTTAACCATATTCCCACATTAAGGGCTTGTTTTTAGTTGTCGTCAGTATTAAGAAACATTCACTTGTGTGTCGGAAATATTTTACCACAAGATGTGGGGTGTGGCGCCCTAAGCGGGTGGTGATCACATTCCGACAGATAGCTCCCGTTTCAGGACACCAGGTCGGTCAGATCCGGTGAGGGCGGCAGTGTCCGCATCGGAGCCGACAGGCGCACAAGTTCCTGCACGTAGGCAAGTTGCTGTGCTGTTGCTCCCGTCTCGTCCTCGATGACCACTGGATCCACGGCATGCGCAAGCCCCCACAGGATCTGGTCCAGCACCTCGTAGCGCATCTGCAGCGCGAATTCATCGGTCATGCCCGGAGCTATGTCGGGCGAAGGAGCTTTCCGGACGATCTCCTCGGGGACCCCGACGAAACTGGCCAGCTGCCAGACCTGCGTCTTGTAGAGGCCGGCGATAAGATCGACATCGGAGCCGCTGTCTCCGTAGCGGATAAAATAGCCGGTCATCTTCTCCGTCAGGTTGCAGTTGCCAACGATCATCTGATTACGCAGTTCCCCCCAGTAGTACCACATGACCATGCGCAGGCGGTGCTTGATATGCAGGTAGGCATTGCTTCGGCGCAGTTCCTCGACCCCGTCGCCGCCACGGAGCGTCCGCAGGAACGTGGAAGGCTGGCCTTCCTGCAGCGCGCGATAGCGCTGTACGACATACCGTTCCTGAAAGGTGCGTGGAATAAAACGGGCAGGCGGCTCCAGGCGGTACGCGCCCACTGCCCGCAGAAGCGGTGTGATGCTGACGATCTGCAACGGAACGCCGAGGATGGTCGCCACGCGGACCGCGTCTGCTCTGCTTTGCGGACTGCTGTCCCGTTCGGGCAGGAAGAGCAGGGAGACCCGGGAGGGACCCAGCGCTTTGACTGCAAGGAATGCGTCCAGCGCCGAGTCGACACCGCCACTTAGGCCGAGGATCGCTCCATCACGGTTCTGCCCGCGCACCTGATCTATCAGGAACGTTGTGATACGTTCGACGACCGCAGCTGGATCGGCAAGCAACAGATGTTCCCGGATACTCATCCTCTTACCTTCCTTATGATGAAGTCAACCCCATAATGTGGCGTATATTCTGCTTTCGGTACGCGACAGGCAGTCAATTGTGTATGTCCGACCCCTCCGTATTTCCCTATGCCTATATCTTCCTAATTGTCCCTAAAACCATCTTTGCAGCCATGATCCATAGTTCCCAACAGTTATCTCCAGTCTAACCGTTGGATATTCACGACCACATTAACTGTCCTTCACATTGATATGTTAAGCCCGCCATCTACCGGCAAAAGTGCCCCAACGATATATTTAGCCTTGTCTGATACAAGAAACGCCACGGCCTCTGCCACATCTACAGGTTCACCGATATGGCCTTTGGGTATCTTCTCGCTCTCATAAGGCCTATTTACATACTCCCTATAACCGACAGGCGTACCTATAAGCCCTGAGCCCACTGCATTTACCCTGATATTGAAAGGGGCAAGATCTATTGCTGCGCACATGGTAAGGTAATTTACCCCTCCCTTGGACACCATGTAGGAAAATTTATCCTTTGCCCCCCTTGAACTGGAGACAGTGATGTTAACTATTGAACCGCCTCCCTGAGGTTTCATGATCTCAGAGGCCAATTTTGTACAGAGGTAGTAGCTTCTGAGGTTTGTATTGATGGTATACTCCCAGGTAGTTAAGTCACAATCAAAAATCGATTCGTTTTTTGTGTAGGCAACATTGTTGACAAGGACATCGAGCCTGTTGAATCGGTCCCTTATAAAGGAGAACAAGCTTTCAATGGAACTCGCATCAGAATAATCCACCCTGAAATAAGAACCTTTCTTGGGCAGATTCTCTGAAACAGCCCGTGCTTCATCCTCATTCCTGGAAGTTATGATCACATGATATCCTTTTCCTGCCAATACTTCTGCTATGGCCTTCCCTATGTTGTTTGTAGAGCCTGTCACAAGCGCTATCTTGTCCATATCTATCATCCTCCTTGTTACATAAGTCTTTAATGGTATATATTACGCCTGTTTTATTGTATCCCCCATTGTTTGGAACCAACGAGTTTTTAGTTGAAATATTTTAGCGGCTTCCGTTTGCTTATGCTCCTTTTTTCAACGACCTATCAGCATCCTGTTCATTCTCGCTCGGCTCTCTTTCCCGCTTCATGTTGTATATTACTTTGGGATACCGTTCTCACAAGGCACAGCCGTCTGGCACATTCCGCAACCATAGCCATCCAGTCCAAACTTCTCTTTATTGTAATCAGCCGAAGGACCTTGCAAAAAGGCGCGGCATTTCATTTTATCGTGCCCGTCTTTGGTCAAAGCCCCCGGTGTGCACCGCCCCACACACGCCAGGCAGGTTCCCTTAGTATAATAAAGACAATATTCGTGAATATCCGTATATGGACGTTTATCCGGCTCCACCCTGAGTTTGATTATTATCGAGCCAAGTCTGTGCGCTTTGCCGACAGGAGTGATCAAGGCATCGCAAAATCCAAAAGTGCCGAGTCCGGCAGCATGGGCAATATGCCGTTCTGACCATTTGGAAGTGATTATTTGCCTGGGATTTTCCAGCGTTGTCCATTCAGGGTGAAGCACAGGCGACATCACTTCATAGTTCGCTTCTCGGAGGGTTGCTGCCATGTGCTCCCGTAACGCTTTATTGATCAGTTCTCCAAAAATCCTTGATCGTGACCAGCGTTCGGAAGGCCAATGCGTCTCAGCCCTGAGAGATGCCTTGGTTTTCTCCGTTTGCGGCAGCACCCAGCTAACAATGGTTAACTCATCAGACGTGAATTTACTTTCCGGATAAGCCTTTGCGAAAGCTTCTGCCGGCGTCCAATGTTCTATTCCACAGATTTCAGGTGATTTGTATTTGTTGAAAATATCATCTGCGCCGGAGGCAAAACCTATAAGAGGGGTATCCCACATTTTTTCGTCGCCAAAATTACCGCCCATGCGATTTACATCTGTTTCTAAGAAATCAACGATCAGGGATCTCAGCCATGCTTTTTTATCTTGCATTATTCGAGCCTCCTCTGTCAGTGTTCTTTTTCTGTACTACAGATCTTCTGATCACTGCACCAATGATACAAATATATCACTTTATGTCGAAAAGCTATATATTCCGGGCGGAGACAGCCTCCGCTGGGGGGGAATAGGTTGGGAAAACATTTTTAACTTCAACTGCCTGGGATTACTCGGTAGTTGGGGGGCCAAAACACGGGGGAGATAAAGTCAGCTTTTGTGTAAGAATCTAAATTGGGTCTGCAAAGACTGATTTTATTGTTTTGATCTTGGATTTTTAAAGAAGCTTCAAACAATATCTAACGCAGCGTCAACTGAACAGGCTTTCAATGCCGGGATAAAAAATGACCGAAACCGCCGGTTTGGATCTGACCCAGGGGTCGGTATAATAAATACTGATCTGAATGTTTTTATCTCAACCGGTGTAAAAGTTTGGGTTTAAGCAGCGTATTGATCCGTTTTAAGGTCTTTTTATCCTGGATCTGCCAGTAGAGGTAGTCTTCCCATGCGTAGAGTGTGAAGGTAAGTTTACGCACCGGCCAGGGCCTCTAGTTCCTCCATTGTTTTGGTTACTGTCTGCCCTTCGTTCAACTGCGCTATGGATTCTTTTATGCGCGCCATGTTGCTCTCAGAGTAAAAGGGATCAACGGATACTTCGAAAGGGATCCTTTTTCCCCTGCTCATTTTTTTAGCAAAGACAGTGAAAGCTGTCGTCATGTTCATGTTGGGGCCAGACCTACACAATTGACATAAAGTGATATATTTGTATCATTGGTGCATCGATCAGAAGATCTGAAGCAAAGGTCAACCGGGAAAGACGATGGGAAAGTTTGGATAATTAATGTAGAATAGCACTGTATATGGTACCCAAAAGCTGTAACCGTGGGGGGAACTTTCGTGAGAAAGAGGGCCATAAGATCAATAATTTTCCTTTCATCTTTTTTTCTTGCATTTTTACTGCTTCTCATCTTTTCGCCTTTATCAAACGCCGAGACCCTCGCCGATGTTAAAAGGGATATCGTCGATTACCAGTCACAGCCTCTGGAGAGGATAAAAACCCTCAGGGCCGAAATCCTTAAAATACAGGATCTGGAAGAGGGGCTTGCCAGACAGTACAGCATCCCGGTCTCGCAGGTCATAAACTACGAGATGATGCTTGAAAACAACATATATTTATACCACAGGATCTATTTCCTTCAGAAACAGGGCACCTCGCCTTCACAGTTTATCCTTGAAGAGGGCAGACTCGAAGAACTGTCCGAAAAAAAACCTCCATACTCATTCCTCCTCTACCTCGACTTCCTCGAGGACGTGGAAAACTACCTTAACGAAGCAGACAGGTATAAACTCCTGATAGACAATGCCAAAGCCGCGATCCTGAGGAACGATAGAGAGAGGGATGAGGCAGAAAAAAAGTTCCGCCTGATAAACGACCAGCTCTCAAGAATCAGCGGAAACAACCTGAGCAACAGCTGGCGCATGATGGAGATACTGGCAAAGTTAGAAGAATGTACCGCAGTAAATACACTTAATACTGCTACTTTGTCGCTCGCCGAAAAAGAGCTGAAAGACACAGAGGAAAAGATAGCCGTCATCGGGCCAATGCTTGAGAACATAAGGAAGAATATCAAGTTCAGCAGCGAAGATTTTGCCTTCCTTAACTCCATAGTATTAAAAAAAACCGAATCTCTTTACGATACTATCTCCGTGCTTGAAAAAAAGATAGATCCTGCAGGTGAATTCAGTGATGAGTCAACGGAGATAACCACTTTTACAAGATTTTGGATCTCAAATGAGAAACAGCTGGTCAGGGACGAAATACTGATGATCCTGGAAGTAATCGAAAAATTGACATCGCTCAGGTCAGTCTGGAGGGGTATGCAGGATCTACTCGAAGGAAACCTTGATCTGTCGAGACAAAAAATTATCATCTCTAAAACAAATGACTACATTGATGACATAAATGCGAACATCACCCTGTGCGTAGATGCAATACAGACGATCAGGGAGACAGAACAGGCTGTCCAGAGAAGGTTCGGCGGCGAGAGCCACCTTATAACGGAAGGGGACGCGCTGAAAAGGGACAAATTCCTTGAAAACCTTGCCATCAGACAAAAAAGATATCTTTCATACCTTGTGGACCTGGGAATGATAAGGAGCCAGTATTATGATCTCCGGAAAGAATCTATGCGCATCACAGGAACACAAGGCAACAAAGATAAGCTGAACTTCTTCTGGGGAAACAATTTTTCAAGGATCAAGGAGACCGAGCTCTGGCATGTGGGTGAATACCCGGTAACAGTTGGCAAGTTTTCTTTTGGACTGATGATATTCCTTCTCGGCATAGCCATCACCAGGTATTTTGCATATGTCTTCAGGAAAAGGACCGCTGAAGGGCTAAGCATGAGCAGACACAGCAGCCTTATCATACAAAAATTTATCTATTACACAGGCGTGGTCATTTCATCCTTCTTCGGCCTCTGGAGCCTACATATACCGATTACCGCATTCGCCTTTTTAGGCGGCGCTGTCGCTATCGCAGTCGGATTCGGAGCACAGAAATATACCGGCGACATGTTCAGCGGCATGATACTCCTTTTCCAGAAAAAAGTCCGTATCGGAGATGAAGTGATAATAGCGGACAGAAGAGGAATAGTTGAGGAAATAACGCTCCAGAACACCGTTGTAAGGTGCGAACAGAGCAACCACCTGATAATCCCCAACAGCAAGGTGCTTGATGGAGCAATAGTCAACCTGACGCTCAACAATTCATTCACAAGGGCAGAGGTAAATATATCTGTGGCATACGACACAGACATTGAACAGGCCATGTCGATCATGAGGGAGATACTGAGCAAAGACAAGAACGTCCTGAAATCGCCCCCCTACAAAATACTTTTTGAAGATTTCGGCGAGAGTGCGCTAAACCTGACAGCCCAATTCTTTGTCGATATCAAGGAAAATTTCGAAAGGGACGTCAAGAGCTCTATCCGGCATAAGATACTTACGGAATTCAACAGCGCAAAAATTGAAATACCATTCCCGCAAAGGGACATTAACATCAAAAAAAGAACACCAGGGCCAGACCTACACAATTGACAAAAATATTCGAGCCATCGGTACAGCGTGGCTGAGCTGAAGGAGATTGTGGATCTGTTCCTTCTGTCGGATTTGGGTTTTAACGGTGCAAGATGGAGAACTCTATCTGGGACCGGGATAAAAATGACCCAAACGCCGTTAGGAATTTGACCCTACCCCACTATTCCGCAGTCGGAGTACTGATATGTTCAAGGCGGGCGTGTGATCGGCAAGCGGTTGGTAAAAGCAGGCGGATACAGCATCCTCCGGTGAATTTACAGCGCCTAGCCCGCAATTCCCCTGCTTGCAGCTACTTTATTTTTAGCATAAAA
>JAJFTP010000065.1 GCA_021372895.1 Synergistaceae bacterium | reverse complement strand
CAGACATAAATTCTCTCCTTAATTTTAAGCAACGTTGATTAATATATAACTTTTTTAGTTTTACGTCATCCGTCTTTCCCACAAAAGTGGAGAGGCTAAGGGCAAGTCATTGTTTCTTCACAAAACAGGCAAATAAAAAACAAAAAATCGATATATAAAATTGATCGATCTGGTTATAATAAGTACATGATATAGATAAACAGGATCTTATAATCAAGAATAGGATATGTCCGTTCGCGGGTAGTGGTTAAAAATTGATGCAGGATAATGTACGTGTGATCGACCGTGTTTTTGACATCATAGAACTGCTTTCACAGGCACAGACACCAATGAGCCTGACTCAAATCGTGTCCGCGAGCGGGATCAGCAAAACAACCGCGTTCCGCCTTTTACAAAGCATGAACAACAGGCATTATGTTGAAAAAGACAAAGACAACTGCTATTCAATAGGGCTCAAGCTCATAGAATCTGTCAGCTATCACATTAACGGGCTCGAACTACAGACAGAATCAAAACCGATTCTTGCCGAACTCAGGAGAAAGCTGAATCTCACAGCACACCTCGGAGTTCTGGACTCACACGAAGTCATTTATATCGAAAAAATCGACATCTACCCAATGACACGTCTTTACACTCAGGTAGGCTACCGTTCGCCTGCCTACTGCTCGTCAATGGGCAAATGTCTGTTGGCCTGCCTTTCGGGCAGTGAACTTGAGAAGGCGATGTACGCATGCAAATTCGAACGTTTCACAGAAAACACGATCACAAATTTCACCGATTTCAAAAAATGTCTTAAACAGGTACGCGAACAGGGCTACGCGATGGATAATCAGGAATATATGATCGGACACAGATGCATCGGAGCACCCGTATTTGACTATCGCGGCGACGCTATAGCATCAATAAGCGCAAGCGGGACCACATCTGAAATCACAGATGAAAGGATCCCACAGATCATAGATGAGGTCAAATCCTCTGCCCTCCGGCTTTCGCGCAAGATGGCATATACGGAAGGATAAATTCAAACGAGTGGCTGGAGATAACGATTATCCCCAGCCAGGCGTATACGTATTACCGGGTTGAAAAAGCGCATATGATGCGCTATTTCAGTATATTCTTCAGCACGACAGATTTCGTTCGTGTCATTTCATTGAAAGTTGATAACACTCCTTCTGTACCTATTCCCGAGAATTTGTATCCTCCAAACGGCATTTCAAAGCTGCGGAAGAAGCTCGCGCCGTTGATTACTGCTCCGCCGCATTCAAGTTCATTGGCGACATAAAAAGCTTCCTTCATATCTTTTGAAAATACGCAGCCGCAAAGCCCGAACTTTGACGCGTTCGCGATAGCAATAGCCTCATCAACCGTGTCAAAAACTACGATCGGAACAACGGGACCGAATATTTCCATGTCTTTCGCAACATCGGCAGTTTTCGGAACATCAACAATTACAGTTGGATCATAGAAAGCGCCGCTTCTCTTGCCGCCGAGGATTATTTTACCGCCCTGCTCAACGGTCAGGTTTACCTGTGCTTCAACTTCAATAGCGGCCTTTTCACTGATGAGACATCCTAGGCCCGTGTTTTCGTCTGACGGCATGCCGCGCTTAATAGCCTGTATTTTTTTAACGGACTTCTCGACAAATTCTCCGACTCGGCTCCTGTGTATAAGGAACCGCTTTGACGCACAGCAGACCTGACCGGTGTTATACATGCGGCCCCAGATGAGTTCATCCGTCGCGAGATCTACATCCGCATCCTCAAGGACGATGAAAGCATCGTTTCCGCCAAGTTCAAGAGCTACATGGCAAAGGTTTGCTGCAGCCGTTTTAGCCGTTTCAATGCCTACCTCCGTTGATCCGGTAAGGGTAATAAGATGTACATCCGGATTCGAACACAGCATATTGCCGACGACTGAGCCGCGCCCGGTGATTATCTGGATAGCGCCGTCAGTAACTCCGGCTTTGACCAACATCTCCGTCAGTTTGCAGAGAGTAAGAGGATTATCCGTTGACGGCTTAACTATAGCCGCGTTTCCCGCAAGAAGCGCCGGAGCAACCTTCTGGTCAAAGAGATCACACGGGAAATTGAATGGTATTATACATGCCACAACACCAATAGGCTCTCTCTGCGTAAAGAGAATATTTTTGTCCTGTCCGGCCTCAAGTCCTGACGGAACGACTTCGCCATAGAGGTGTTTCGCCTTCTCCGAAAATGCCTTGAATGCTATGGGTATATTACCTATTTCGCCCCTGGCCTCTGATATAGGCTTGCCGGTTTCTGCAGAAAGTGTCTGTGCAAGGTCTTCCTTGTTCTTCTCCACCAGCGCCAGAAAATCCATCATTATCTCAGCTTTCCGATAGACAGGAACCTTAGCCCATATCTTTTGCGCCGCTTTTGCAGCTGCTACAGCATCTTCCACATCCTTTGCCGATGCTGCCGGAACGGTGTCGATAAGTTTACCGGTTGCAGGGTTAATTACTTCGAGTACTTTTTTGTCGGAAGCGTCTGCCGCTTTTCCGTTAATTATCATTTTCATAGCTGTGTACCTCCCTAATAATTGTTTGCCGGCAATTACTTTGAAAACCCGGTAAATGAAAGCATCAACCCGCCACAGGTGTTGTTATTATCGCTTTCAAACCCGTATTCACCGAACGTGAATTCAACGATGAACGGAACATCTCCGGCTGCTTCCTTTACCTGCTTCACAACTTCGCCTATACGGTCACCTATGCCCGCTCTGCGTCCGCCGCAATGCACCAGGTGAAACGCGGCAGGCTTTGTCTCCATCTTCGCTATGAGTTCTTTGAGTGTCTTCCCCGTTGAATCGATCAGCTCGTCCTGAGTCGCTTCCATTCGTATAACGCACGTCTTTTCGGCAAGGTTGCTTCCAACCGCCATTGAACCGTCATCGTTGCCGTTCATCGGATGACGGATCGCTATAAGATCACCAAGGCGGTCTTTGACTCCGAGCGGAGAATTGATGCATGTAACGAGCAGGTTTCCGCCTGTAACCGCTTCTTTGCTGCAGCCAGTCCATTCTTTATATTTCTGTACAGCAGGGACACCGTCTATCTCAACAAGGGTACGGTTTCCATCAACTTTTGTTATTACTCCAAAATCGTCCGTCTCACGATAAGCTCCCGTAAACAGGTTCGTCATTTTTACTTCCGTATAAAAAAACGCTACAGCAAGTCCGTCAGCAAAACTCGTGCCGGACGTGTAAAGTTTCCATTCACCACTTATAGTATTATCTGCCGCGCTTCCGCCGAAAAACGGGACCCTGCCGATCACTGAGCTGATTCCCTTGAGGTAGAATTCTTCTTCCGCAGGGGAAGCCGCCATATAAAAAAACGCCGGTGCCGTGTCTTTCCCCGTATTTTTCATTGCTTCAAGCGCAACGGCTTTGCCTGTTTCTATCGGGCTTTTACCCCGTTCAGAAGCAGCGATGCCTACCTTCATATTTTCATCCGAAAATGCCATCACACCGACAAATCCTCCATCGGAGCCCACGAATCCTTCCGGGGTGATGATCCCGGTAAAAGACGTATTGCCAATCAGCGGAACCCCCGGCATTGACTCTTTTACACCGGCTATCATCTGGTCAACATCATATTCACAGCTTCCGTAGACAAATGCCATTTTTACGGCGTCAAGGCCGTTCTTCGCAGCTAACCCGGCTTCGATCCCAGCCTTCTTTGCCTCTGGTGCAATACTTGAACCAACATTGACTTTAAACATAACATTACCTCCCATCAGACTATTGGTTATTTATTGCTCTGACACAAATATAAGTTTTAAAAATTGTAATGCAAGCGGATGATTCCATACGGCAAAACACATATTCCACTCAGTGGAACCATGTCAAATATTGATTTCCATTATATAAAATACATACATATATAGTATCCTAATTTTCAGATTGTTTAGTCTTGCAGTACAATAACAAACCCAAACACACAATACGGCTTTCCAATCAGAAAACAGCATTTTTTATGAGCAAACAGAAAGGCGGGCGAGCGATTGGCAGTTTGAATATTGGCAAACGATAGTTCAAATTGTTTTAACAACATGACTAAGCGGCCGAAGATGTCCAAAAAAAAAGAACCGTCGTTCCCGTATGCCCCACTCCCCGTCGTTCCCGTATGCCCCTGATCAGGAGAATGCCGTTTCCTGTTAAGGAAACAATTAAAAACTCCTTAGCATTCGAACTATTTCGAATGCGTTTTGAGATCAGGAACCCAGGTCCTGATTTTGAATGAGTATTGCGCACCCCATGAGCCCTTAGTTCCGCAACACGCGAGCCCAGTGTGACTTTTTTTATGAGCCCAGCGTGATGCTCTCCGTGAGCCCACCGTGTCGGGATCCACAGGCCCATAATTTGGTACTCATCAGATATGCGCACATAGTGCGTAAATATCTTTAGAGGATGTCAGGCTTTAAAGTTAGACGCTTAATACTGTATGAATGGCTGCTCCGGCCGCTCAGCGCAGAGGCGGCGAAAGAGATATTTGAAATAATGGAATGCAGAAGTGTAGGACGTCTTTCGACCATATTCTGTTCACAGTTTGACACAACAGAATGGCTTGAACGGACCTGTAACGACCTTCTCGGAGAAAGCCTCCTCGACAGGATAGTTCATTGCTCATACAATATATTGGTAGGCGGCGAATCGATGAGGAAACGCCGGGGACTTAAAGACTGACAAAAGGATCAAAACCTTCGCACGGGGAGAACCTTCCCCGTGCGACTAAAGGAAGCTGGCTCACGCCCGACGGAACAATAGGCTCACGAATAGCGGAACGGCGGGCTCGCGGTCAGCGGAACAGTGGGCTCATTTCAACGGAATATGCATTTGAACTCATCCTTCACCGAAGGGGCTGCCCCTTATCCGTCGTTCCCGTATGCCCCACCCTCCGTCGTTCCCGTATGCCCCTGAGCGGGAACCCAGGTCCTGCCCCACTCCCCGTCGTTCCCGTATGCCCCTGATCAGGAGAATGCCGTTTCCTGTTAAGGAAACATTTAAAAACTCCTTAGCATTCGAACTATTTCGAATGCGTTTTGAGATCGGGAACCCAGGTCCTGATTTTGAACTCATCATTCACCGTTATCCCGGTTTGTCTCCTTTCTCGTCATCCGGTATGCAGTTGGTGTAACTAGCAGCCGATTCCCGCAACTCGTAACTCGTCGGATCTCTGGCCGTGAGCCAAAGCCCATTCTTTTGATTTTCCGATTTCAAAGTGGACATAAATACCAAAACATATGGATCCCCGCTCAGTGGCATACGGGGATGACGGTGACGGAGAGTTGAGCATATGGGGATGACGGAAAGTTGAACATACGGGGATGACGGTGACGGAAAGTTGAGCATATGGGAACGTCGGAGGGGGAGGCTAATGCCGGGAACGACAGAGATTTTGAATTTTACAACCGCTAAGCTATTGCTCAGCCACGCTCAGCCATCGCTCAGCCGCCCCTCCTGAATGCGAAGCGATGCAAATTCTCCAGCGGCAGAAGGACGCGAATTCTCCGTGGCACGATCCACGCCACAAATTCCCCAGCATCGACTATCTCTTCCTGCCCCTACATCCGTTTCACCATCGCTTCACGCCGACGTTTTTTCGGCAGTTTCACTATTGCTTCAAACAAAAGCTCAGCGAAAAATTTTCGCTGAGCTTTTGTTTTTAATGGTCGGGATAGTCGGATTCGAACCGACGACCCCCTGCTCCCAAAGCAGGTGCGCTAACCAGGCTGCGCTACATCCCGTGACGATGGGCATTATAGCATATATTCCTTTGATTGTGGAAATATTACGACTCTGCGGCATTAAAATATCCGATAAAAAAAGGAGCCTCGCGGCTCCTATTTTATATTATGTTTTATTCTTCCTCTTCGTCAGGATCTTCATCATCATCCTGTTCTTCAGAGATCTCGTCTTTCTGCTGCTTCTTTTTAACTTCTTCCTCTTCCGCTTCTGAGCCGTCATCTTCGGAATAAGCTTCGTCTTCGGATCCTTCATCCTCAGCTCCTGCAGTTGACACGGGGTGCTCTTTCTTCGGGTATCCAAGAAGTTCGTCCAGCTCATCGCCCTCAAGGACTTCCTTCTCAAGAAGCAGTGCTGTTATCTCCTCAAGTCGGTCATTATGTTCTGTAAGAATGTTCTTTGCAGTAGTGTAGCACTCATCTATTATGCTGCGGACTTCCTGATCTATGGCGTATGCGATCTCTTCGCTGTAGTTCCTGTCCTCCATGATATCCCTGCCAAGGAAGACCTCATGCTGTTTTCTGCCAAGCGTTACCAGCCCAAGTCTGTCGCTCATTCCAAACTGCGTAACCATCTGCCTTGCGATCTGCGTAGACCTTTCAAGGTCATTAGAGGCTCCTGTGGTTACATCTCCGAACTTGAGCTGCTCAGTTACCCGACCGCTCAGCAATATCGTTATCCTGTCCGAAAGCTCCTTCTTCGATATCAGGAACCTGTCCTCTTCCGGCAGCTGCAGTGTATATCCAAGCGCCATGTGGCCGCGCGGTATTATTGATATCTTATGTACCGGATCGCTGCCGTCTATCTTGCTTGCGACCAGCGCGTGTCCGGCTTCGTGGTATGCGATGATCTCGCGCTCTTTCTTGCTTATTACTCTGCTCTTTCGCTCAGGACCTGCCATTACTCTGTCGATGGCCTCTTCGAACTCTGCCATTCCGAGGCTGGACTTGCCTCTCCGACCTGCAAGCAAAGCTGCCTCGTTTACAAGGTTTGCTATATCTGCACCGACAAAACCGGGGGTCCTGCGGGCAATGACATCAAGGTCAACTTTCTTGCTGACCTTCTTGTCTTTCAAATGCACCTTCAGAATGTCGCGCCTTCCGTTTACGTCCGGCCTGTCAACGACTATCTGCCTGTCAAAACGCCCGGGACGGAGCAACGCCGGGTCAAGTATGTCGGGCCTGTTTGTAGCGGCAAGCAGGATGATGCCTGTTCCTGCCTCAAAACCGTCCATCTCCACAAGAAGCTGGTTGAGCGTCTGTTCACGCTCATCATGTCCGCCTCCGAGCCCTGCACCGCGATGACGTCCTACAGCGTCTATTTCGTCTATGAATATTATGCATGGCTGGTTCTTGCGGGCCTGCTCAAAAAGGTCCCTGACACGTGCGGCTCCTACACCGACAAACATTTCGACGAAGTCAGATCCGCTTATGCTGAAGAAGGGGACATTAGCCTCTCCCGCCACAGCCCTTGACAGAAGGGTCTTGCCCGTTCCGGGTGCACCCAGAAGCAGTACGCCGCGGGGTACCTTTGCCCCAAGCCTCGTGAACTTTGAGGGATCCCTGAGGAAGTGGACGACCTCTTCAAGCTCTTCCTTGGACTCGTCACAGCCGGCAACATCTTTAAACGTGACCTTGGGCCTGTTGTCCATAAAAAGTTTGGCCTTGCTCTTTGCAAAGCCCATGACTTTGTTCCCACCGCCCTGCATGTTGTATATGAAGTATATCCATACACCTATCAGGAGCAGTGTGGGAAGCAGGGAAGCAAGCAGGGACGCCAGCCATGAGTTCTTTGGAGGAGGAACGACCTCGACCTCAACGCCCTTCTGGGCGATCTCACTGGGCAGTGTTCCCGGATCAAGAATATAAGTTGTAAACTCCCTGCCGGATTTCAATGTTCCTTTGAGCTGCTCGTGGTCTATCTTTACCTTGGCAACATTGCCCGCGTTTACTTCGTTCAAAAACTGGCTATAAGGAAGTACCTCAGCACCCTGACCGGACTTGTTCGCATCCGGCGTCAAAAATACATTCACCAGACTGACTACAAGAACGATCAGTATTATATACATCCCAACATTTTTAGAGGTTTTCTTCAAACGTGTGACCTCGCTTTCATATCTTTGCTAATCTACCGGAAAAGATCCGGTGGGTGATCGATGGTTTAGGTATCCTGTTGTAGAGACTGGCAAGCAATTGGCAAGCGTGGGCAAGCAATAGGCAAGCAGTCGTAAAAGCTTAAAAATTCTTAAATCTAAGCCGCTGGATTCCCGCTCAACTGCTTACGGGAATGACGGAATTTTAAAAGCACTCTCCGCAATTGGGGCAGATCGGAGATGATAACGACGCAACATGAAATTATACTAGCTAAGGCGTATTGGTCATACGTCGAAGCGACGGATAATGAATGTTGTTAAGTTAGCGCTCCGAGATGCCCCAATTGCTGCTAGGCGACGGGCTCGGCGACGAACACCGCCGGCAAATGCCGGAACATTCCGGCGTAATCCAGACCATAGCCTATCACAAACTCATCCGGGATCGTAAAACCTGTATATTCAACCTCAACTGTTTCCTTGCGGCGATCCGGCTTGTCAAGCAGCACGCATATCGCCAGGCTCTGCGGCTTGCGTTCCAGCAGAAGCGACTTTATGTACTTCAGCGAAAGCCCGGTATCGACTATGTCCTCTATTATAAGGACATTTTTGCCATAGATGTCAGTGCTTAGGTCTTTCTGTATCTGAACTACACCGCTGCTCTTTGTCGATGCTCCGTATGATGAAATAGCGAGGAAGTCTATCCTTACATCCACTTCGGGACTGATGTGCCTGATAAGATCGGCAAGAAAAATTACTGCACCTTTAAGCACACATACGCAGATCAGCTGTTTCCCGGCATAATCCTTGCTTAATCTCTCTCCGAGTTCTTTTATTTTGGCCTGCAGTTTTTCTTCAGAAATAAGTGTTTTACCAATCTTATATTCCAAGTGAGAAACACTCCCCGACGCCAAAGTTTTTTCCGCTCAAAAACATTAGACATAATAACATA